>DATCFX010000489.1:0-12097 GCA_036509275.1 Pirellulales bacterium
CGCGGCCCACCTGTACTCCGAGGCAATTCCGCAATTGAAAGGGCAGGAAAAAGCCCTCGCCGAGAAGCGGCTGGCCGAGGTGCGCGAGAAGCTCGCCGCACGGCCCGGCAATCGCGATAAGGACAAGGTTGCGATGGCAGCACGCGCGCGGGCCGGCCGACGGACGCGGGCCGGCCCGTCCGCTCCAAACCAGCTCGAAATCGAACGGGGCATGGCCCAGCGCGTCATCGCGCTGGGCGGCAAGGTGCAGGTTTATCGGCCGGGCCAGCAGCCGTCTGCAGAAATCAACGACTCGGCCGCTTTGCCCGCCGTGCCGTTTCTGCTGTATGCCATCGACCTGTCGAATTGCACCAACGTCGTCGACAAGGACCTGGAAGGCCTGGAAGCATTGTCTGGCCTGATCGAGTTGCAACTCTCGCGCACGAAGATCACGGACATGCTGATGCCGGCGATTGCCAATTCGCGCAAGCTCGAACGCCTGTTGCTGGACGCCACTGCCGTTACCGACGCCGGCGCCGCAAACCTTCGCGGCCTCGTCGCGATGCGGAGCCTGAGCCTCCACAATACCAAAATCAGCGATGCCGGCCTGGCAAATCTGGCCGGGATGCAGCAACTGGCCAGGTTCGCCGTGAATCAAACCAAGATTACGGACGCCGGCGTTCGGTACATCGCCGCACTCGGATCCCTACGAACGCTCAACCTGAGCAACACGGGCATTACGGATGCCGGACTACCACTGCTCACTCGGCTGCCGCTCGTGAACTTGCATCTGGAAAAAACCAAGATCGACGACCAAGGCATCCAGTTTCTCGCTGCGATGGCGAACCTGGCCACACTCGATCTCACCGGCGCGGCTGTCGGCGAGCAGGGCCTGCTCACGTTGCGTGCGCGACTGCCGGGATGCCGGATTACCCACTGAAACCCGCAAGTCTGAGCCAACGTCGGTGGTATTGGGCAGCTCACCACAAGGCAGAAATGATATGGCGAAGCACGCAAAGAACACGACTTGCCTTTGGTACAACGGCGATGCCGAAGAAGCGGCGCAGTTTTATGCCAAAACCTTTCCCGATTCATCGGTGGTCGCTACGCATCGAGCACCGGGAGATTATCCATCCGGCAAGCAGGGCGATGTGTTGACAGTCGAGTTCATCGTGATGGGCCTTCCCTGCCTCGGCCTGAATGGTGGACCCGCGCTCGAGCACAACGAAGCCTTCTCGTTTCAGGTCGCAACCGCTGACCAGGCCGAAACGGATCGCTACTGGAACGCCATCGTCGGCAACGGCGGCCAGGAGAGCGCGTGCGGCTGGTGCAAGGACAAATGGGGCGTGTCATGGCAGATCACGCCGCTTGCTCTGATCGAGGCGGTCACGAATCCCGATCGCGCGGTCGCCAAGCGTGCATTCGAGGCGATGATGCAGATGAAAAGGATCGACATTGCTGCAATCGAGTCAGCACGCCGCGGTTGAGCAACGAGGTCGGCGATGAGGCGGTCGAGGCGAATCCGCAGACACACCGGCTCGTCGGCCTAAGGATCGACCGAAAAACACTTCCATTTTTCCCGGCCCCTCACCCTGCCCTCTCCCGCAAGGGGAGCGGGGGTCGCGGAGAAGTAATTTTTCGGTCGATCGTTACTTGACGACTCTCGATGCTGGCGGTGCCGCAATGGACCGTGGCTTTCGGCGCGAAGCTGCTGCCGGGCCATGATTCAAGAATTTTTTCAGGGGAATGTCATAGTAGGCTGCACCGGACAGTTGCCGCCGGCCGTCGACCGTCTGGGTCAGGATCCGAATCATGGCGCGGTCTGCAAACGCCTTGCGTATCTGCACTTGCCCCGCGCGTTTGCCGTCGCTGGTCGGTTTCAACTGGATGGGCGCCTTGATGTCATACGAGCGGCCCCCCAGACTGTCGGTCTGCTGACTGAAAGCAACCACCTGGATCGAATAGATGGGCTTCAGCCTGCCTTCGTCGGCGAGCGTGAACACGACGGTCAGCGTGTCGCCATCGGCGGCGTTTACCTGCACGTCGTATTTCAACTTCCACTCGTCTTTCGACCGAGCAAGCTCATCGTATACCGCCCAACTGCGGCCAGACATCAGGACAACTACTGCGACGACCAACAGGCCCGTCGCCAAGCGTGATAATCGAATGCTCATTGCACGTTGACCCTCGAAATGCGTGGAAGCGCCGCAGCCGATCCGAGCGTCGGCACCGCGGCTTATGCCATCTGGCGGACCATTCAAGCCGCCCGCATGAATTCGGGCAATATCAATCTGAGAGCTGCGATTCTGGTATTGCCGCCACGCTCCCGCTGCTGCACTAGCGCGGCACGCCTGAGCTACTTCCGGCCGTGGTCGAGAACTAGGCACAGCACTGGCATCGGTCACATCGACCCCGAGCGTCCGACGAGTGCGGCAGCGCCATTTGGGGAGCGGGGGGGCGGATCGCAATGAAGGTATACTGGGTCTGGTGATTTCAGAACGTTTGGGCTCTAAGCCGGGAAAGATAGCCCGGGTGAGCGCACAGGATTACTTCCGATCGACGGTCAGATCGGGCCCATGATGCGACTCATGAAGAACCGGGACCCTAATCTCGCCGCATTTTCCCTGGCCAAAGTTTCGTGACTTCCTGCCACACGCGACAGTGCCCGAGGCAGCGGAATTTGTAGCGGCAACATTCTAATTTGCTGTCCCCGGGCGGGAAAACGAGGCCGGATTCGGGGAGAATGCTCGAATGGTCGGCGATCGCGCGTCGCATCGGCCCGGCGAGCCGAGCCCGGTTCTCGGCCCGCTCGCCCAGCCGTTCGGCCTAGGCGACCCGATTGCGCAGTGTTCCAGGCGCGCATGTCTGCTGCCCGCCTAAACGCGCTTTCGCGCAAGCGCGGGACCGGCCATAATGCTGGATGTCGCCGCGCCGCGGTGAGCGGAAATTGCCGGCGCGGCAGTGCCGCCGGTTAATGTGACGCGCCGGGGTTCACGCCGAGTTCAAATCGCTGGGCCTACCTGGACGCACAAGAAAAGGGCAGCGATCATGGCGCAATTCTCGACTCGCCTGCGGCCCGCTTTGGCGGCCTATTTGTTATCGTTCATCCTCTCGCCCGTCACCGCGCCGGCCCTCGCCCAGGTTCAGCCGCGACCGGCAGCTCCCGTGCTCACTCCCGAGGAGCGGGCAGCAAAGGTCGCCGAGCGCAATCGGCTGTGGAAAGAAGCCGGCGAGCAGCGCTCCGCCGGCAAATTCGGAGATGCGATCAAGCGGTTGGAGCAGGACCTTGCCGTCCAGCGCGAGATTTTCGGCCCGCGCACGATCGGCGAGGCCCAAGCGCTTGAGCAAATCGCGCTCAACGAGCGTGATTTGCAGGACTGGCCGTCGGCCCGTCGAGCGGCGGCCAAAGCTTTGGCGATCCGCGAAAACGTGCATGGCAAGGATGATTGGCACACGATCGACGCCCGGCTGTTGGCGGCCGACATCGACCGCTGGGAAAGGCTCACCGCTGACCAGCGCCAGCAATTGGCGGAAGCCGATCGGCTGATCGCCGACGCCGCCCGGTCTGCGGGCCAAGGCAAATATCGCGAGGCGCTCGGGCCTGCCCAGCGGGCGTTGGCCCTGCGCCGGCAGATCCTCGGCGAGAACCATCAATCAACAGCCGACGCCTGGCATCGGCTTGGGCAACTTTACAACGATCTTCGCGACGCAAACAACGCCAAGGAAGCTAACCTCGGCGCCATGGAAATCCGTAGGCAAGTCCTCGGCGAATCGCATCCCGACTACGCCACGAGCATGCACAACCTCGCCTCCGTGTACGTCGGCATCGGCGAATACGAGCGGGCTGAGACACTTTACAAGCAATCGCTGGAAATCCGCCAGAAAACGTTGGGCGCATCGCATTCCGTCTGCGCCTCGAGCTTGAACAACCTGGCCTCGCTATACGACAACATGGGCGAATACGCGCGGGCCGAGCCGCTCTACAAGCAAGCGCTGGAAGTCGTGAAGAAGTCGTTGGGCGAAATGCACCCCCACTATGCCGCGAGCCTGAACAACCTGGCCTGGCTGTACCTGACGATGGGCGAATACGCGCGGGCCGAGCCGCTCTACAAGCAAGCGATGGAAATCCAAAAGAAATCGCTGAGCGAAACGCATCCCCATTACGCTACCAGCCTGAACAACCTGGCCACGCTGTACAAGAACATTGGTGAATACACGCGGGCCGAGCCGCTCTACAAGCAAGCTATGGAAATCCAAGAGAAATCGCTGGGCGAAACGCATCCCGACTACGCTATCAGCCTGAACAATCTTGCCCTGCTGTACGGCATCATCGGCGATTACGCGCGGGCCGAGCCACTCTTCAAGCAAGCGACGGAAATTCGGAAGAAATCGCTGGGCGAAGAGCATCCCTACTACGCCAGGAGCCTGCACAACCTGGCCTCGCTTTACATGCAGATGGGCGATTACGCGCGTGCCGAACCTCTCTACAAGCAAGCGGCAGAAATCTACAAGAAATCACTCGGTGAGGCACACCCCAGTTACGCCGTGAGCCTGAACAATCTCGCCCTGCTGTACGGCAACACGGGCGATTATGCCCGGGCCGAGTCGCTTTATAAGCAATCGCTAAACATCCGCCAGCGGTCGCTGGGCGAAGCGCATCCCGACTACGCATTGAGTCTGAACAACCTGGCCCTGCTCGAACTCGATCTTGGCCGGGCGGCTGACGCGGAAAAGCATCTGCTGCAAGCGGTGCGGATCGATCGCAAAAGCATCGATCTGACGGCCGCCGTGCAATCTGAACAGCAACAGTTGGCGATGACCGGCGAGTTGCGGTTTTATCTCGATAATTATCTCAGCGGAGCACTGGCCGCCGGAATCGAGCCGACCGAGATTTATGCCGAAGTGGCGGCGTGGAAAGGGAGCGTTTCGGCCCAGCAGCAGTTGTTGCGCGCCCGCGAACGGGCATCGACGACGGATCCTAATTCCGAGCTTGCTCGATTCTTTGCCCAGCTGAATGCTGAAAGCCGGCGGCTAGCCACGCTTTCAAGATTGATACCCAAGCCGGGCGAGGAAGCAGGGCTGCAAAAAAAACTGGATGAGCTGTCGGAATCGGTCAACTCGCTTCAGCAGCAACTCGCCCGGCTCGATCCCGATTTTCATCGCGCTTGGGCCGACCGAAAGATTTCACCCGACGAACTGCGGCAAAATCTGCCTGCCGGTACGGCCCTCGTTGATCTATTGGAATACGACCATTACCTGCCGCCGGCCGAAAAAGGGAAACAGGCTAAATGGCAGCGGCGGGTGATTGCGTTCGTGATGCGTCGCGATCAGCCGATCGCGTGTGTCCAGCTAGGGCCAAGCAAGCCAATCGGTCGGCTCGTTGAAGCGTGGCGCTCCGGCTTCGGCTCCTTGTTCACGAGCGACGGCAAGCGACCGGGAGCCGAGCTGCGCCGGCTAGTGTGGTTGCCGCTGGATAAACATCTGGCTGGCGCCGAAACCGTGCTCATTTCGCCCGATGGGGCGGTGGCGAGGCTCGCATGGGGCGCGCTGCCGGGCGAAAAGCCGGCTACTTTCTTGATCGAAGAGCGCGCGATCGCCGTCGCCCCGATTCCGCAGCAGTTGCCGGAATTGCTCGCGGCGTCGAGCCGACCGGCCGAAGCTTCGCTGCTGACGGTAGGGGATGTCGATTTCGGCGCCGAGCCGGGTGCAACCGCCGCCGGCCAAAGCCGCGCCGCGATGATGCGCGACGGCCGAGTCATCTGGCAGCCGCTACCCGGCACGAAGGTCGAAGTTGACCAGGTGCAACTGGCATTTGGTCGGTGTTTTGCCGCGGGCCGACGCAAGGTGCTTGACAAGGGTGCCGCGACCGAAGCGGAACTCCGGCGCATGGCTGAGCGGCATCGCTGGCTTCACCTGGCTACGCACGGCTTTTTCTCACCGCCGCCAGCCCCGGCCAGCAAGCTGGACGCACTGCAAGTCGGCGCGGAGCGGAATCGCGGCGGAGTCCATCCCGGGCTGCTTTCGGGCATCGTGCTGGCCGGCGCGAATCTGCCGGTCGAAACCGACCGTGATGACGGGATTTTGACGGCGTTGGAGGTGTCGGGCCTGAATCTTCAGCACGTCGATCTGGCCGTGCTGTCGGCTTGCGAGACGGGATTGGGCCAATCGTCCGGTGGTGAAGGAGTGCTCGGCTTGCAGCGGGCTTTCCAAGTGGCCGGCGCCCGAACGGTGGTCTCCGGGCTGTGGAAGGTGCCGGATCGGGCGACGCAGATGTTGATGGTGCGGTTTTACGAGAACCTTTGGCAGCGCAAGATGCCGAAGCTTGCTGCGCTGCGCGAGGCCCAGCGATGGATGCTGCGCACGGTGCCGCACGACCCAAAGCTGCTCGCCGAGGCGACTCGCGGTCTGGACATTGTAGCTGTGCCAGCAAGCTCGGAAGGCGAGGCGCTGTCGCCGTACTATTGGGCAGCGTTTGTACTTTCCGGCGATTGGCGCTGACTTCCTTGCGCGCTCCGGTCACATCGGCCGATGGGGCACCGGCGGCGAGAACTCGCCATGCTCGGGCAATTGGGCAACCTTGACGACCCCGTTGCGCGCGGCGCGCCGCATGCGGGCGCACCAGAACTGTTGGGATGTTCCGCCGCCGCCGAGACGCTGAACGCGCGTACTCGCCGTTGGTCCCGGGGCTAGGGAAGCCGTAGTTGTCGGCGCGATTGAAATTGAAACCCGACGAGCGGTTGCGATAGCCGAAACCTATCGAACTGTAGTCGGAGCCGACGTAATCGCCGTAGACGCTGTACCAGCCGTAAGCCCAGCCGTACGTACAGTTGCCGTTTTTACCGCTCCTAACCGTTTCGGCCCGATTTTTGAACGCCGTCGATAGCCGAGTGTCCCGTCAAGAATCGCACCCGGATGGGTAACGGTGGCTCACGAGAGCAGCCGCTCGCTCGGTGAAGCGCAATGAATAGCAAGCAAGAACGGACGTGTGAGCAGTAGGAAGATGCGCCACCCCTCGCTGGCCTCTCTCACGGCAGCTTTGGAGAATGGACGATTTAATATCCTACCGGCCTATATGGCGCGTGCATTACAGCAAAGTAATCCTTTCGCGCTAGCCGGCAAGGATTGCCCCGATGCGAACCAGGGCGGGCACGCTGCTGTTGGTGTCGATGCTGGCATGTTGCGTAACGGGCCGTGCCCGAGCGCAGCAGTTGCCGACCATTCCCTTGCCCGATGCAGTCGCTCCGCGTCGCTCGACGGATGATGACGATGTAGCCGATGACGCCGGATTCATCCGCTTCGAATACCTGTGTTGGTGGATTAAAGACGCGCCGCTGCCAACGCCGCTCGTCACGAGCGGAACCCCAAGCGGCCGCGGCGTCATCGGAGCGCTAGGCACTTCAGTGCTGGCCGGCGCTGGGCAGCAGTCCTTCGGCGGGTTGTCGGGTGGTCGACTGCGATATCTGGAATGGACCGATTCGGAAGGAGACTACGGGGTCGAAGCCGGCGCCTTCTACTTCGAGCACCATGCCGTACACTTCCAGGCGTCGGCCGCTGCCAGCGGCGATTCGGTCCTGGCGATACCATTTATGGACGTCAGCTCCGGCCGCCCGCAAGCATCCTCGCTCGTGCTGGACCAGCCTGGCGTGAGCAGCGGCAGCGCGGCGCTCTACGAGGGCACCCAGCTTTGGGGCGTTGACTTCAATTTCGCCTTGAATCTGAACGATTGGCTCGGGGACACCAGCGCCAACGTTCGCCTGCTGACAGGACTCAACATCGTCGATTTGAATGAATCGCTGCAACTGATCACCGACTCGAGCTCGGCTTTGGGCGTAGCCCACCACAGCGACATCTTTGCGGCTCGCAGCAATTTCATGGGCATCGACTTCGCCGCCGTCATCGGCCAGCGCTGGCGGCGGGCATACTTTGAGTTGATACCCAAGTTTAGCGTCGGTGCCAACGTCACGTCCGACTATATCGTCGCCCAGGATGTTTCGCCGGCAATCTTCTCTGTAAACGCGCCCCGCGTCGTCTACAATTCGCATGAAGGAACCTTCGCGCAGCCCTCGAATATTGGACACGATTGGCCGACGTTTTTCTCCGTCATGCCACAACTTCAGGCCCGCTCGACGTTCAGGCTCTGCCCGCACTGCAGTCTGACGATGGCTTTCGACGGACTCTTTTGGACCAACGTGCTGCGTCCGGGCGGCATGATCAATCCACAAATCAATCCTACGCAGACAAACGGCAGCTTGGTTGGCCAGCCGCAGCCGGTTCGAGTTTTCAATACCGGCAATTTCTGGGCGCAAGGATTTAGCGGCGGGTTGCAGGTTTCCTTCTGAGCGTAAGTTCCTGCTCGAAGACGCCCGGGCCCGTGTCGACCGCCGCCACGTCTTCTGGGCCCGCGTCGACCTGCCATTGGGCCGCGTCAACGTCGCCGAGCGGTAACAGGCAAACCGCCGGCAGCGCAACCCGGCCCGTGCCAGCCGCCCAACCGCTCGCCATGCTCCGGCGAGTTGGCGGCCCCAACGATCGGGCGGTGATTCATGCGGATGTGGGACACGGACCCTCGCCACAGCGAACTTCCCCGGGACCCGCGGATCGGTCCAATCCGCGTTGATCTGCCCGCATCCGCGGCTTTTTTGTCTGGCGGCCTTTGCCCCCGACAATCTTGTCGCAGACCACGGCCCTGCCTAAATTGTCGCGGCGGGCGACTGATGGTAGGATTCGAGCCTCCGGAGTCGGTCAGGCACGGAGAGAACGAGACGCAAGCGCTTAGGCCGTGTCCGCTTCTGAGCGGGCTCGACCGAACCGGGATGCCTCGATGGTCGAAAAAAACGGTTCCTTATAATCACAGCGCTGTTTAACAGCTGACGTCGCTAGGGGAGAAAACGCATGTCAACCGAAACCCAAGGCCCGATCCACCATACCGCCGGCGGCGGCACGACGATCCGCGACTGGTGGCCCAACGAGTTGCGGCTCGAACTCCTGCACCAGCATTCCGCCAAGTCCAATCCGATGGGCGAGGATTTCGACTATGCGGCAGAGTTTCGGAGCCTCGACCTGGCGGCGGTCAAGAAGGATCTCGCGGCGCTGATGACCGACTCGCAGGACTGGTGGCCGGCGGATTTTGGCCACTACGGCCCACTGTTCATTCGCATGGCTTGGCACAGCACTGGCACCTACCGCATCGCAGACGGCCGGGGCGGCGGGGGCAGGGGCCAGCAGCGCTTCGCACCGCTCAACAGTTGGCCGGACAACGTCAGCCTGGACAAGGCGCGCAGGCTGCTGTGGCCGCTTAAGCAGAAGTATGGCCGCAAGATTTCCTGGGCTGACCTGCTCGTCCTGACTGGCAACGTCGCCCTGGAAACGATGGGATTCAAAACCTTCGGTTTCGCTGGCGGCCGCGAGGACGTCTGGGAGCCGGATCAAGACGTCTATTGGGGCGCCGAGAAAACCTGGCTGGGCGGCGACATTCGCTACGCGCACGGTTCCGAGGGCGTCGACAAGGGAAACGGTGCCGCGGTGCTCGTATCCGACGACAACGCGGATGGCGACATGCACAGCCGCATCCTCGAGAATCCGCTGGCCGCGGTGCAGATGGGCCTGATCTACGTCAACCCCGAAGGTCCGGACGGCAATCCCGATCCGCTCGCGGCGGCCCACGATATCCGCGAGACTTTCGGTCGCATGGCGATGAACGACGAAGAGACGGTGGCGCTCATCGCCGGCGGCCATTCCTTCGGCAAAACCCACGGCGCCGCGCCTGCGTCCCATTGTGGGCCGGATCCTGAAGCGACCGGCCTCGAGCAGCAGGGCCTGGGCTGGAAGAACAGTTTTGGCACCGGTACCGGCGCCGACGCGATCACCAGCGGCCTGGAAGTCACCTGGACCGCCACTCCCACCAAGTGGAGCAACAGCTTCTTCGAGAACCTGTTCGGCTACGAATGGGAACTCACGAAGAGCCCGGCCGGAGCGCAGCAGTGGAGACCCAAGAATGGCGCCGGCGCCGGCACCGTGCCGGATGCCCATGACCCGTCGAAGCGGATCGCGCCTTCGCTGCTGACCACCGATCTCGCCCTGCGGGTCGACCCTGCTTACGAAAAGATCTCGCGCCGCTTCATGGAGAATCCGGATCAGCTCGCCGACGCGTTCGCCCGGGCGTGGTTCAAGCTGACGCACCGCGACATGGGTCCGCGCGCGCGTTATCTCGGCCCGGAGGTTCCTGCGGAAGAACTCATCTGGCAGGACCCCATTCCCGCGGTGAATCACCCATTGATCGATGCGCAGGACATCGTCACGCTGAAGGACAAGATCCTGGCTTCCGGTCTGTCCGTTTCGGAGTTGGTTTCCACCGCCTGGGCGTCGGCGTCCACGTTCCGTGGTTCCGATAAGCGCGGCGGTGCCAACGGCGCCCGCATTCGCCTGGCACCGCAAAAGGATTGGGAAGTCAATCAGCCTGCCCAACTGGCGAAGGTGCTGAAGACGCTGGAGGGCATCCAGAGTGCGTTCAAGGGCGCCCAGCCCGGCGGCAAGAACGGGGCCCAGCCTGGCGGCAAGCAGGTCTCGCTGGCGGACCTGATCGTTTTGGCGGGCTGCGCGGGCGTCGAGCAAGCCGCGAAAAATGCCGGTCACGAGGTCCTGGTTCCCTTCACGCCGGGACGCATGGACGCCTCGCAGGATCAGACCGACGTGGAATCATTCGCCGTGCTCGAACCCATCGCCGATGGCTTCCGCAATTACCTCCAGGGCAAGTACAGCGTATCGGCCGAAGCGCTGCTGATTGACAAGGCACAATTACTGACCCTCACCGCCCCCGAAATGACGGTTCTTGTGGGTGGCATGCGCGTCCTGAAGACCAACTTCCGAGCGGCGCAGCACGGCGTCTTCACCAAGCGGCCGGAGGCGCTGACCAACGACTTCTTCGTGAAACTGCTGGACATGCGCACCGGTTGGAAGGCGGTCTCGAAAGACGCAGACGTGTTCGAAGGCCGGAAGCGCGAAACGGGCGAACTGAAGTGGACCGGCACGCGTGTCGACCTGATCTTTGGTTCCAACGCCCAACTCCGCGCCCTGGCTGAAGTCTACGGCAGTTCCGACGCGCAGCAGAAGTTCGTCCACGATTTCGTCGCGGCCTGGAACAAGGTGATGAACCTTGATCGCTTCGACCTCGCCCGGGCGTAACTATGCGTCTTAGTGGTCAGGAATAGTCGCAGGATCCAAGCCAGCTTGTCGCCGCCCGCGTCAGGCGCCGGGCGATTCGCTCGCAACGCCAAAGTGGTGCAGCACGTTTTTCAGCAGGGCGCTCCACTGCGGACAGACCGCCAGCGTCCAGCCGGCGCCGATACTGGGGGCCGCAAACACCTGGCCACCCTGCCGGCGCTGCCAGTGGATCATGTCGCAGAGCGAATCCTGCTGGCGGCGCGAGGACCTGCTCAAGACGCGGTGGGCGTAATCTCGCAGGGTGCCCAACGTGCCGTCCGACGCGAGCCGGCCGGTGGCCAACAGGTGGATGCCGGGCGGATCGGCCAGATCGGTGGCCAGGCCGGCGATGGCCGGCAGGCGGCGGGTGAATTCCAGCAATGTCGAGACGCGCACATCGGTCTCGTGAATGATCGGCTGCCGCGAGGGCTGCGCGCGATCGAACGCGAATCGCTCGCCGGTCTTTAGACCCGTGTCGTGCGGCAGGTGGAAGAACGGATGCGCGGCATCGGCCACATGGAAGGCGCCGCTCATTGTAGGTGAGATGCCCGACGCGCCGGTGAACTCGACTCCCAGCGTTCGCCACTCCGGATCGCCGCAATCGCGGGGTACGCCACCGCGCCGCTGGTCGTGCTCGTGCCAGCATTCGCCGCGCATATAACTGGCCAACTGCGCTCCCCAGGCGTCGGCTTTGCGGCACTCGATCATCGCGCCGTCGTCATTCTGGGTCACGCGCCAATACATCGTGTTGCCGCTGAGGCACACGACGCTTCCGCCGCGGTCGAGGAACTCGCGCACGCGCTGCATCGCCTCGCGCGTCCAGTATTCGCTGTGGCCGACGATGAACAGCACTTTGGCGCCGGCGAGCGCCTGCGGGTCGCTGTGCAAGTCCTGGTCGCTGAGTGCATCGAAGCGGTAA
>DATCFX010000490.1:0-2189 GCA_036509275.1 Pirellulales bacterium
GCCAAACCCGCCGCTACCGCGCCGCCGGCACGACAGGGTGCTGCTGGCCATTGCCGTGTTCAAGTATGTGAAGAGTGCGCTGCTGATCGCCGTGGCGTTGGGCGCGCTCAAGCTGCTGCATCACAGTTTCTCGGAAGCCACGATCGAGTGGGTCAAACGTCTGACCAGCGATCCCGAGCACCAAGTGCTGCACGATCTGCTGCACCGGGCCTTGGCAGTCGACGATCGCACCTTGCGAGCGATTAGCGCCGGGTCATTCTTTTACGCGACGCTGCTGGCCATCGAAGGCACGGGGCTGTGGCTCGAGCGGCGGTGGGGAGAATACTTTACGATCATCATCACCAGTTCGTTCATTCCCATGGAACTGCTCGAGGTGGGGCGGCGTCCCGGCGTTTTGCGGATCGCGATCACGACCATCAACATTGCCGCCGTGGCATACCTCGTCGTTCGCTTGCGGCGCGAGAACCGCCGCCGCGCCCTGTTCAAGATCCCTTAGAATTGCGGGCGCTAGCGCGGCGGGGCCGGCGATGCAGCCGCCGCGCCGACCGGCACTTCGATGATCCGCAAGGCCGGGCGGTTGGCGAAGGTCGACCGCAGCAGGTTGACCGACACGTTGAAGACCGGAATGCCGACCGATGTTTTTCCCTCGGGACTGCCGTGATGGGCGTGCCCGTGCAGCGCCAGGCGGACGCCGTAGCGGTTGAGCGGTTCTTCCAGTCGGCTGGAACCCAGGAACGGCAGAATCTCGCATGGCTCGCCCACTACCGTGGCTTCGATCGGCGCGTAGTGCAGCACGCCGATTTTCGTGGCCGCCCGCAGCCGCGCCAGTGCGGATTCGAGTTTCATCGACTCGTCGACGGCTTCTTGCACGAAGCTTTTGACGATCCGCTCGCCCCAAGGTTCGAGCAGTCGGGTGCCAAAGCCGCCGGCGAAACCCTTGATGCCGGCAAAGCCCACGCCCAGGATTTCGCAACATTCGCCGTCGAGCACATGGACGCCCACGTCTTCCAGAATGCGCGTCACGGCCGCCTGCTGATCGCTGTGGAAATCGTGATTGCCCAGCACGGCGACAATCGGCATGTTCAGCGCCGACAGGTCCTTGGCCAGTAGGGCCGCTTCTTCCGGCAAGCCATGATCGGTCAAGTCGCCGCAGATCACCAGCACGTCGGCCAGAGCGGGGGCCTCCGCCAGCAATGCCTTGTGGTCCTCGTTGCCCAGGCGACGATAGTGAATGTCGGCCACCGCGGCCAGCCGCACGGAGCGAGAATGGTTGCTATTTGATTTGCCCATGCCATCACCATCAGCCATGCGCCAGGCAGCGTCAAGCCGAACCAACCGATGCCCCGGCAAAAGTTGTGCCCGCGAGGCATGCAGTTTGCCCTGCCTTGGATAGATCGATAGCAAATTGGACGGAATTCGAATTCTCAACTTAGGATCGAACCAAAAATAACTTCTTCGCAAACCCCTCGCCGCTTGCGGGAGAGGGCAGGGAAGGGGGCCGGCAAAAACGGAAGTTATTTTTCGTTCGATCCTTAGGCCCGCTTGATGTGAGCAACCCGATATGGGCACCGAAGCATGCGCCCGCGATCGCACGCGTGAAGGCGACTTCTATCGTGAGGCGTTAACACTCTTGCGGCAGTCGGGCTATCCGTTCCTGGTTGGCGGTGCCTACGCCTTGCAGCTTCACGCGGGCGTGATCCGGCGCACCAAAGATCTGGACGTGTTCGTGATGTTCGAGGACGTGCAGCGCGTGCTCGAAGTGTTTCAGCACGCCGGTTACCGCACGGCGCTGCCGTTTTCGCACTGGTTGGGCAAGGTGTATTGCGGCGATTGCCTGCTGGACATCATCTTCAGTTCGGGCAATGGCGTCTGCCGCGTCGATCGGGGCTGGTTCGAGCATGCACTGGACGGCCAGGTGCTCGGCATGCCGGTCAAGCTCTGCCCGGTGGAAGAGACGGTGTGGCAGAAATCGTTTGTGCTCGAGCGTGACCGGTGCGATGTGGCCGACGTGGCCCACCTGCTGCTGCACTACGGCAATCGGCTCGATTGGGCGCGTCTGCTCGAGCGCTTCGGCCCGCACTGGCCGCTGCTGGGCGCGCAGGTCGTGCTGTTTGATTTTATTTATCCCGATCATCGCGATTGCATTCCCGGCGAGGTCCGCAACCAACTCCTGGAACAGCTCGGCAAGA
>DATCFX010000491.1:0-5422 GCA_036509275.1 Pirellulales bacterium
GGCGATGGACTATCGTCTGACCGATCCTTTTCTGGATCCGTTGCCACAGGATCCGTCGGGGCAGGAACCATCCGGGCACGCTTTGGCGGCCGTATGCGAGCCGATTTATTCTGAGGTGTCGATCCACCTGCCGGAGACGTACTGGTGCTATCGTCCGCCAGTCGAGGCTCCCGCCGTCAACACCCTGCCGGCGCTCGAAGCCGGCCACGTCACGTTCGGCTGCTTGAATAACTTCTGCAAAGTGACCGACCAGACGCTGGCGGCTTGGGCCTGTCTCTTGCAGACGCTGCCCGAAGCGCGATTGGTCCTGCACGCCCATCCCGGCAGCCACCGCGATCGGGTGCGAAGTTTTTTGGCCCAGCAACGCATCGCTCTCCAGCGGCTGACGTTCGCGGAGATGGCGCCGATCGACGAGTATTATCGGCATTACCAGCAGATCGACGTAGCCTTGGACCCGTTTCCTTACGGCGGAGGCACGACCACTTGCGATGCGCTGTGGATGGGCGTGCCGGTCGTGAGCCTGGCGGGCCAGACGGCCGTGGGCCGCGGAGGGCTCAGCATCTTGTCGAACCTGGGCTGCGCGGATTGGGTGGCCGACGACTGCGAGCAATACGTCCGCATCGCCTGCGACTTGGCTGGCGATCTCGCACGGCTGAGCGAGTTGCGGCAGGCGCTGCGCGCGCGGATGCAGGACTCGCCGCTGATGTGCGCCCCGCGTTTCGCGCGCAACGTTGAAGCCGCGTACCGTGCGATGTGGCAACGCTGGCGGGAGAGGGCCGGGTGAGGGGGTCGATCCTTAGCCGGCGAGGTTTAGGCCCGTGCCGCTGGGCACGTTCTGCAAAAGTTGCATCAGGCTGCCGGCGTCGCTGCTGCTTGTGTCGCTCGACGACAAGCTGCCCAGCAGCGACTCGGCGATCGACTGGTTCTCGCTCGATCCCAGCAACGCGCCGAGCATTGACGTCAGTTGAGCGCTGCTACCGGCGGTTTGCGACGTCCCGGCCTGCGAAGTAGCCAACTGGCTGACATCGACGCCGTTGGCCTGCAAGGTCTGGCTAACGGCGCTGTAGATGGCTTGCAGTTGACTGCTTGTGTCAGCAGAACTTGACGTGCCAGAGCCGCTGGCATTGCCGACGGCGCTAACGATCGCCGTCTCGAGCTGCTGCGCCAGCGTTTGACCGGACGAACTGCTGCTGGTCGCCGCGCCGCTCGCAGCGCTGTCGGTCTCTGCGAGCAGTTGCTGAGCCTCGGCCGCGATGCTATTGCTCGAGCCCGACGCCGAGGAACCGCCGCCCAATAGCTGCAGGAGCTGGCTCACCGAGCTGTTGGAAGCCGTGACACCGCTGACGTTCGACACAGGCTCACTCGCGATTTTTGTTGGTAATCCGGCCCCAGGTAGGATGCACACCACGCGGCGCATCCCCGCAGGATCTTAATCGGCACGGAGTGACTTCGACCTGAATTGCCCAGGCGTTAAATCCGGATTGCCCGCGTAATTCGGCCTGGATTGCGATAAAACGCCACCACGCGGGGGGCGTAGTACGGTTGCGTTCAGAAGGCCCGTCCTCCGCTCGAACGGCTCTTCTGGGCACCCGGCGAGAGACCGGTGCTTTCTCACGCTACTTCAACCACCCGACGCCCGAGCACGTCCGCTTTGGGCTTGATTCCCAAACCGGGAGCAGCGCTCGCCCGCATCACGCCCTGGTCCCGCCGCGGCGCGCCCTCCGCCGTGCTCACGGTGACGTAACTGTTGAAGTCGGTGCTGGTGAAACGAAGTTCTTCCGGCGTACTGTGGGCCAGGTGGGCGATGGCGGCCGTGGTGATATCGCCCCCCCAACTGTCCTCAAGCGTCATCGCGATGCCCAGCGAGACGCACAGGTCGCGGGCCTGCCTGGTCTTCGTCAGACCGCCGAGCTTGCTGATCTTCAGATTGACCACGTCCATCGCCATGTCCGCCTGAGCGCGGAGCAAGCGATCGAGACCATCGATGTTCTCGTCGAGCACAAATGGATGATCCGTGTGGCGGCGGACGGAGAGGCACGCTTCATAGGTCAGGCACGGTTGCTCGATGTACACGTCCACGTCGCGCACGGCGCTCACGACGCGCATCGCCTCATGCTGCAGCCAGCCGGTATTGGCATCGGCGACCAGGCGCTCCGCGCCTGGCAGAATGTTGCGCACGGCGCGAATTCGCTCGATGTCTTGATCAGGGTCGCCGCCGACTTTGAGTTGGAATCGGGTGTAACCCTGCTGGCGATAGTTGGCGACGTTCTGGGCCATTTCGTCAGGAGGCTGCTGCGAGATGGCGCGGTATAGCCGAATGCTTTCGCCGAAACGCCCGCCCATGAGAACGCACACCGGCAATCCGGTCGCCTTGCCGAGAAGGTCCCAGCAGGCCATGTCGATGCCGGATTTGACGTACGGATGGCCCTTGAGCGCGGCATCCATGCGTTGGTTCAGCTTGCCCAACTCTCGCGGATCGAAGCCTAGCAGGTGCGGCCCCAGTTCTCGCAACCCTGCGCGGACGCCTTCGGCGTACGCCGGCAGATAGAACGGTCCTAGTGGGCAGACTTCGCCGTAGCCGACCAAGCCGTCGTCCGCCTCGACGCCGACGATCGTACTGTCAAAGACCGATACCGATTTCCCGCCAGACCATTTGTACGAACCTTCGACTAGCGGCAGCTCGACGCGGTGGGCAAAGATCCTGGCGATCTTCATGCGATACCTCCGGGCGGTTAAGGATCGACCGAAAAATAACTTCTCCGCAACTCCTCTCCCCTTGCGGGAGAGGGCAGGGTGAGGGGCCGGGAAAAACCGAAGTTATTTTTCGGCCGATCCTAGGCATGATAACGGGCTGATCCCAGCTGGGGTTATCCCAGCTTGATGGTGACGGTCTTGCGCTCGGTGTAGTGCTCCAACGCGGCTTCGCCGAAATCGCGGCCCTGGCCCGACATTTTGAAGCCGCCGAAGGGCGTGGTCGGATCGACGACGTGGTAGCAGTTGACCCACACGGTGCCGGCCCGCACGCGCTTGGCGAACAGGTGCGCCTTGTCGATGTTCTTGGTCCACACGCCGGCGGCCAGGCCATAATAGGTGCTGTTGGCCCGATCGACGACTTCGTCGAGGCCCTTGAAAGGCAGGACGCTGACCACGGGGCCGAAAATTTCGTCCCGGGCGATCGCCATGTCGTCGCGAACATTGTCGAAGATCGTGGGCTCGACGAAGAAGCCCCGCTTGCCGGACCGATGACCGCCGGTCACGAGCTTGGCGCCTTGCTTCTGGCCCAGGTCGACGTAGTGCAGGATCTTGTCGAGTTGCTCCTGCGAAACCTGCGGGCCTTGCTCGGTGGCGGGGTCGAGCTGGTTGCCGATCTTGCGGGTTTTGGCCTTGGCGGCCAGCCGCTCGACAAATTCGTCGTGGATCTTGTTCTCGACGAACAAGCGGCTGCCGGCCGTGCAGCACTGGCCGCCGTGAAAATAGATGGCGTGGAAGGCGCCGGCCACCGCGTCGTCCATGTTGGCATCGGCAAAGATCACGTTCGGACTCTTGCCGCCAAGCTCGTACGTGGCCCGCTTGAGCGTATTGGCGGTGGCCTTTTGGATGATCTTGGCGGTGTCGACGTGGCCGGTGAAGGCGATCTTGTCGACGTCGGGATGCGTGCAGAGCGCGGCGCCGGCCGTTTCGCCAAAGCCGTTGATGATATTCACCACGCCGGCCGGAAAGCCCGCCTCGATCGCCAACTCGCCCATGCGCAGCGCGGTCAGCGGCGTCTGCTCGGCCGGCTTGAGCACGACCGTATTGCCGCAGGTCAAGGCCGGGCCCCACTTGGCCGCCAGGATAAACAGCGGAAAGTTCCAGGGGATGATCTGGCCGACGACGCCCACCGGTTGGCGGAGCGTATAAGCTAGCAGGTTGCCGCGGGCCGGCAGCGTGCGGCCTTCGATCTTGTCGGCCCAGCCGCCGAAGTAGCGCAGCACGTTGACGGCGCCGCGGACGTCGTTAACCGCGTCGGTGATCGTTTTGCCGGAATTGAGCGATTCAAGCTCGGCCAGCTCCTGAGTGTTTTCCAACATCAGGTCGGCGAGGCGAAAAATCAGGTTGCCGCGGTCGGCGGCGTCCATCGTGCTCCAGGGACCGCGCTCCAGCGCGCGGCGGGCCGCCTTGACCGCCCTGTCCACGTCCTCGGCGCTGCCGGCCGATACTTGGGCAATCACTTCGCCGGTAGCCGGATTCAGAGTCTCGAGCGACTGTCCGTCGGCCGAGTCGACCCACTGGTTGTCGATCAACAGTTGGGTTTGGCGGATCTGCGTATCGGCCGATTGGGTGGTAATTGCCATGGATCTGGGGCCTCGCGTTGGGGGGTGCGCGGCCGGTGGAAGCGCCGCGCGCGTGCCTGATGCTTAACGGAACATAGCGCGAGTTTCGGGCAGCGCGAGTCGCTTGTCAACTCATGCCAGCAGAGATCAAACGGCCCAGCGGGCTCGCGGCCGTGCTATCTTCCGCGTCACGCCCCACCAAGCGTAGTCGCATGCGCAGCTAGGCAAAGTTCGTCAGCAAGCGAATGGTTTGGCCGTAGGCATTCGAGCAGCACTGGTGATTATGATACAGAGGCTTGCCGCGCTTCGGCGTTTCCGCTTCGGCTCGCCGGTTGTTTCTATTCCGTGCCCCCCGCAGGTAGCGGCTGCTCAACATTCGTGCGCTTAGTTTTTTGCTGCCTACTTTTTGTAGCAGTCGCCGCGCGGTATTCTCTGTCTATATCTTTCCTGCATCGCGACAAGACGCGATTGGGGTGTGGGGCTTCCGCGTGTGATGCCACCGCAGCAACTGTGGAGCGAAAGGCTCTGGCGGCTGCGGCAACGGTGGCGTGCTTTGATGAATACCGGCGCCGAGCAATTCACGATTCATCAGTGATCGCGAATTCTCGCATCGGCTCAATTCCACGCGGCGGACCGGGCTTGAATCCATTCTTTCCAATCCATTCGGTCACTCATATTTTGCGACTACCGCTCCCCCGCTCCGAGTCAAAGATAGTGGCGGCAAAAATGCGTCTCCACACCATTCTCGTTCCGACGGACTTTTCTCCAGCAGCTCAAGCCGCGCTCGACCACGCCGTTTCACTTGCGCGTAGCAAGCATGCCGCCATCCTGTTGCTACACGTTGTGGATCCGATGCCGGCCATCGGATCGCACCAGGTTTTCTCGACCGAGTTGCAGCAGTCGATCGAGGCGGCTGCGGACCGGGTGCGGCCTGCACTCGATGCCATTGAAGTCGATGCGGAGGTCGTGGTCGAAAGGTTGATGCTCGTCGGGAATCCGGCGGACCAAATCGTGGCGATCGCCGCACAGCACGACGTCGATCTGGTGGTGATAGGTGCCAGCACGCGCACCGCGCGAACGCGCAAGGGCTCGGAAGGCACCGCCGCCGC
>DATCFX010000492.1:0-1547 GCA_036509275.1 Pirellulales bacterium
CAACCGCGGCGGCGGCGAGGTATCGAATCCGATCACCAAAAAGGTCATGGTCCCGAAATTCCTCGGCGGCGCCAGCCCCGATACCAAGGGCCAGGACCGCCGCGAGGTGCTGGCCAAGTGGCTGGCCTCGGCCGACAACCCCTACTTCGCCACGAGCATTGCTAACCGCGTGTGGGAGCACTTTTTCGGTATCGGCATCGTGCAGCCGGTGGACGACATCCGCGTCAGCAACCCGCCGAGCAATCCCGAACTGTTCCAAGCGCTGGGCGACCATTTCACGCAGTACCACTACAACTTCAAACAGCTCATCCGCGACATCTGCAATTCGCAAACCTATCAGCGTGCTACCGAGCGCAATGCGAGCAATGAGTCGGACGAGCTGAACTTCGCCCACGCCCGCGTCCGCCGCATTCGGGCCGAGAGCCTGCTGGATTGCATTTCGGAAGTCACGGAGACCAAGGACAAGTTCCGCGGCTTGCCGCCGGGGGCCCGAGCGGTGCAGATCGCCGACGGCGCGACGAGCTCGTACTTCCTCGATTCGTTCGGCCGTTCGCCACGCGACACGGTGTGTGCCTGCGACGCCAAGACGGACCCCACGCTCTCGCAGTCGCTGCACCTGCTCAACGGCGATACCACGGAAGGCAAAATCCAACGCGGCGGCATCATCAAGCGGATGTTGGCCGAGCATAAAACGCCGGATGAGATCATCCGCACGCTCTACGTCCGCTGCCTGTCGCGCCAGCCTGCCCCGACAGAATTGGAAAAACTGCACGCCGCCGTGGCCGGTGAAAAGAACCAGCAACGCGCGCTGGATGACATTTTTTGGGCCATCCTCAACTCCCGCGAGTTCGTGTTCAACCATTAGCCCGCTGCGCCATTAAACTGTTCAACCACTAGCCTGTTCAAGCAACCGACCACGTCACCCGACTCCCACCCTTGTCCTACCGGCCTGAACGTAGCGCGAGCGACGGCACCCGCTCGACCCCCACGCTGGCGGCCGGGATCCATTCATCCAGAGTTTTTCCATGCCTGTCAGCATTCTCCGCTTGCCTGTAGCCGCACTGGCGCTGGTGATCGTGGCATCGTCTTTCGGCGCGTCTGCAATCGGGGCTGAAGCCGCCAAGCCGGCAGCCAAAAGTACGCCCGCCGCGCCGAAGATCAACTACGCCGAGCACATCCAGCCGATCTTCCGCGAGCACTGCTATACGTGCCACAGCCAAGACACGGCGAAAAGCGACCTGGCGCTCGATTCATATGGGGCCACCATGCGGGGCGGCGCCGGCGGCGAAGTCGTGCTCACCGGCGACCTGGAAAGCTCGCGGCTCTGGATGCTCGTTTCCCACCAGGAAACGCCCAAGATGCCGCCCGAGCAGGACAAGCTGGCCGAAGCCAAACTGGCGCTCATCAAGCAGTGGATCCTCGACGGCGCGCTCGAGAGTGCCGGCTCGAAGGCCAAGGCCAAACCCAAGACCAACCTGGAACTCAAGGTCACCAGCGGCTCGGCACGGCCCAGTGGCCCGCCGCCCATGCCGTCGGGCCTGCCGCGC
>DATCFX010000493.1:0-2111 GCA_036509275.1 Pirellulales bacterium
CAAGCAATACGGCTATTACGCAGACGCGGGCTACTCGCGCAACCCCGATCTCAAGGGTTTCGGCAATGAGCACCCGTTTCCGCCCGAGATCGACGTGCCCAGTGCGTATCTCCAGCGTGAGTTGACCCAACTCGCCGGCCAGGTCGACCGGCTGATGCAATCGCGCGCGGCGCAGCTCAAGACCGATCCTAAGCAGCGGGCCGTCTACCTGGCCTGGCTGAATGCTTGCCGCGAGTTCCTCAAAATCCATCCCGACGGTTGGGAAACACCGACCACCGCCGCCGGCGACTCGTCGCTTGTGGCCGAGTTGTTCGAGGGCAAAAAACCGAGCGGCAAGTCACCTCCCAGCAAGGCGCCGGCCGGTAAGTCGCCTCCGATCAAGTCGCCGCAAATCGGGCCCGACGGCCTGGTGCGGCCGGTCGCGAAATCGCCGGCGGGCAGCAAGCTGCGGCTCGAGCTCCGACCGCGACTGCGGCAGATTGCGTCGTTAAGGTTGGAGCTGGTGCCGGACGCGCCCGGCCGCGAGGCGGTCGCGCCGAAGTTGCCCGGCCAGTTGATCCGGGTTTCGGCCGCCGTTAAGCCGGCCAAGGGCAGGCCGCGTGCGGTCGGCTTTTATTTCGCCGACGCGGATTTGAAGGAGGGTCGCTACTCAGGCATGACCGAAGCCGCAGGCGTGACCGCCGGTTGGTTGACATCGGCCAGGCATGAGCAGGAAAAGCAGACTTCGGTGTGGCTGCTGAATCCGCCGGTGGTGCTGGCCCCAGGCGAGTCGCTGATCGTGACCATCGAGCCGGCGATGACGGTTGTTCCCGTGCGGGTAAGCCTGGCGCCGCTGGCGCCGCGGCTCTCGAGTTGGGTGCCGGGCGACGGGCAGTGGACAAGTTTCGCGGCGAAGCTGCCGGCGGGCGAAGACCAGCCGGCCGCGGCGTACCTCCGCAGCACGGGCGTGGATCGCGCGCTGTTTGCCGAGTACTTGAAGCTGGGCCAGCAGATCGTCGCTTGCCGCCACGGCAAGGCCTGGACGATGGTCACGGTGCCCGTCGCGCCGCTGACGGTGCGCGTGCTGCCGCGCGGCAACTGGCAGGACGAAAGCGGTCCGGTGGTCGAGCCGGCGGTGCCGCACTTCCTGCCGGCCGGCGGATTGCCCGAGAATCGCCGGCTGACGCGGCTGGACCTGGCCCAG
This sequence comes from Pirellulales bacterium, assembly GCA_036509275.1. Lineage (GTDB taxonomy): Bacteria > Planctomycetota > Planctomycetia > Pirellulales > PNKZ01 > DATATB01. The sequence continues at coordinate 1,184 of DATCFX010000493.1, forward strand.
TGGTTGTGTTCGGACGCGAATCCGGTCATGCCGCGCGCGGTGATGAACCGGCTGTGGAAGCAGTTTTTCGGCAATGCGCTGTCGAGCGTGGTCGACGATCTGGGTGCGCAAGGCGAGCCGCCGTCGCATCCCGAGTTGCTGGATTGGCTGGCCGTCGAATTCCGCTCAAGCGGCTGGGACTTGAAGCACATGGTCAAGCTGATTGTCATGAGCCACACTTACCGGCAGGATTCGAGCCTGCGGCGCGAGCTGTGGGAACTCGACCCGGCCAATCGGCTGCTGGCGTCGCAGAACCCGCGGCGGCTGGACGCGGAGTTCGTGCGCGACAATGCGCTGGCGATCGCGGGACTGCTGAACCTGGAAATCGGCGGTCCGAGCGTCAAACCGTATCAGCCGCCGGGTTATTACGCCAACTTGCAGTTCCCCAACCGCGTGTATGTCGCCGATACCGACCAGCGGCAGTGGCGGCGGGGCGTGTACATGCACTGGCAACGGACGTTCCTGCACCCGATGCTGGCGAATTTTGACGCGCCGGCTCGCGAAGAATGCACCGCCAACCGCGTTTGCTCCAACACGCCGCAACAGGCGCTGACGCTGTTGAACGATCCGACGTTCGTCGAAGCCGCCCGGGTCCTCGCCGCGCGCATGCTGCACGAGACGGGCTTGGACGATGCGGCCAGGCTCGATTTGGCGTATCGATTGGCGCTGGCCCGGCCGGCGAAGTCTCAGGAGCGCACGTCGCTCTTGAAATTTCTGGCAACGCAGCGCGAGCACTTTCGCTCCCACCCGGCCGACGCGGAAAAGTTGGTCCGGATCGGCCTGGCTCCGCCCAGCCGCTTGGACCCGGTCGAACACGCCGCCTGGATGTCGCTGGCGCGGGTCGTGCTGAATCTACAAGAAACCATCACAAGGTATTGAACCATGAGTG
>DATCFX010000494.1:0-2533 GCA_036509275.1 Pirellulales bacterium
GGTGAAATGCACGTAGGCGGCCTTGGGATCCAGATCGAGTTCGCCGGTGTTGGGCAAGCGGTCGAAATTCGTGGCCTTGCTGTTGTAGGCGGCGCGGACACTCCCCTCGCGCTTGGCTTCCGTCAAGGCCATCTGGCCCCAGGTGCCGGTGACGATATAGTCGGCGCTGCGGCCCGTGCCGCGCAGCAAGTTCATCGGCATCATCGAGAACTGCAGCCGCGAGCCGCCTTGCATGTACAGCACGTGGTAGTTCGCGGGAATGTTCAAGAGCTTGCGCAGGTTGGCGGTGGTTTCGTCCAGCACGCCTTCGAACCACGGCGAGCGATGGCTGATTTCCAGGGCCGAAACGCCGACGCCCGGCAGGCACATGAGATCGCGCTGGGCTTCTTCCAGCACCGGCAAAGGCAGAACGGCAGGCCCCGGCGAAAAGTTATAGATGCGTTGCATACGGCAATTCCGTTTCTCAATCAGTCGCAGTGATACGGCCCGGCCAGCGAGCATCCGAACCGGTTTCGAGTCTCGCGCGAGCGGCAAAAAGGCGTAAGAACCGCCGAGTATAAGGCTCGGTTTCCGCCTTGAACAGGCCGCCCGACGCGGGGGGCGACCGGCACTCCCAAGCAGGCGGCAAACAGGCCGGAGGCAAATCTGGCCACAAAAGTCGCCGCTTTCCAGACGCCGTGGCAAGCTGGCCGCCAGGTGAGTCAAGATCGATCACATGCTTACTTGAGGCTGATTAGGGCGGCGTGATGGCCCGCATGCTGCCGGTGACTTAGACGGAACCGTGGGCATCACGCGGATGACGCAAGACGCGGCAATTGACTCCGCTGGGCTATACGGTCAACGATGCCGTGCTCAAAAGGCGTCGGGCAGGCGAACGAGCTGCGTATATCCGCGGCTTCCTTGCCTTCACCGTCTTGCGATTGGCTCGAAATTCTTGCCGCACACAATCGATCGACGAACCGGTTGCGTGGTTCATCCCTTGGCATTGTGCCGGCGGTAACCTTGGGCCTTGCGCTCCAGACGCCGGGCGAGGCGGCGGCTGGTGGCGTCGAGCCGCGACTGCGCTAGATAGTGCTTTAAGAAGCGCAGCCGGTCGGTGCGCGTGATGCCGGGCACATCGGCCGAAAACAGCAACTCGGCCAGATCCTTGATTCGCCAACGCGCGCGGCGCGAGTGCAGCAGCCGGCCAAAGTCGATCATCGCCAGCTCGAAGGCATCCGGGTCCGAACCTGTGACGCGGATGAACAGGTGACAAAGATAAAAGTCGCGGTGATGCCAATGGGCCGCGTGCAGCCGGCGGGCAATGTCGGCAATGCGGCGGCTGAGGGCCAGCTTGTGGGCCCCGTCGCCAGCCGCTGGCGGTTGCGAAAAACGCCGCGGAATGTACTCGTGCAGCGGAGCGAAGCCGCTCAACTCGCGAACGGCCAGGAAGCTGCGGCAGGCGTGTCGCCGGTCGGCCCCGGCAAAGACCGGCTCGGGCACCTGGATGCCCAGCGCCGCGGCCGTGCGGAGCAAGTGCAGTTCGTGCGGACCTGGAAACTGCCCGAGCGGCGCCAACCAGCGCTTTGGCCAGGGCAGCCGATAGTATTTCTTCAGATAGATCGGTTGGGGGCCTTGCGGGCCATCGAGATAATACAGGCCGGTCGAGCGGCCCTGCTTTTCGTGATAATTGCCGGCCGGCCGCAGGTCAACGATTCTTTCATAAACCGCGCGCGTGTCTGGCCCGCACCAGCCGCTCAGAGCCGGTTCCGCCCAAAACAGCGTGCGGCGCGACGAAAGTGCGGTCATGCGAGCTTGGCACGCTGCTGCCGGCGGAGGCGCGCGAGCATCATCGCAAACGGCGGCAAGTAAACCAGATCGGAAACCAGCAGCACGGCGACGAAGACGAGCGGCAACTTGCCGGCCGCGACGTAATAGAGCGCCAACAGCGGGCCGAGCAGCTTCGTCAAAAAACCCAGCAGCAGCACGTTGCGATTGGTCACTGGGTCGATGGCCACCAGCGCGTAGCCCAGGCCGAAAACCGCCACCAGCATGCCTATCAATTGCACGGGCAGTTGCAGCTCGGGCTTTTCGATGCCCAGCAGCTTATAGCCCTCGTGGACGAAGCAGAGCATGCCCACACCGGCCAGCAAGTTGTAGCCGGCGGCGATCCACAGCACGCGCGTCATCCAGGCGGCCAGCGGCGAACTCGGCCGGGCGGCCGTCAGCAGCTCACTGGGCCGAGCCGTTGCCGTTTCCATTGCTTGCGGCCGGATGGGTGTCCTGGTCGGATTCAAAGCTGGTCGTCCATGCCAACAGGTCGTTGGCGCCTTTTCGATGGCAGAAATCGCCGAACGTCTCGCCGGCCGTCCGCTCGTGGCGAAAGTACACGAACAGCGGCACCAGCGTGGGCACCACCATTTCCGCCGGAACCAGGTCTTTGTAAATAAAATTGAGCCGATCGCCCAGCCGGCGGCCGCCGACAAACACCGTGTACTTGCCGGCCGTCTTGCCCACCAGGCCGATGTCGCAGTTGTATGGCCGCGCGCAGCCG
>DATCFX010000495.1:0-9313 GCA_036509275.1 Pirellulales bacterium
CGATGAATTGATCCGCCAGCCCGCGGCCCGCGTTTTCCATCAGCACGAGGCTCGACATGGCGAACTCGGACTGCGCGCGACGATCGATCTGGCGTGCTTGTTCCCGAGTGATGCCGCCAGCGGGACGAAGAGGGTTTTGCACGCCAGGCCACTCCCACGGCCGCAGCGCCTGGCGCTGCAAACTTCGGAATTGCCGGCGCGGGGCTCGAAAAACTATAATGCGTCGACCGGCCAATATTCGGCCGGCCGGACACCCGGACCGATCGAACCCGCCACAGGACGCAACGCTTTATGCCATTATACGAGTACCGCTGCCAGGCTTGCGGCCAGTTCCAAGAGCATCTGGTGCGAATGGGCGAGTCGCCCGAGTGTACCGCTTGCGGCAGTCCGCGGCTGGCCAAGCTGCTCAGCGCGCCGGTGGCCCATACCGGCGGATCGAGTAAATCGGCTCCCAGCGCGGCTGACTTCGGCGGCTGCGGCCGGCCGCAGTGCGGCTCCGGTGGCTGTGCTGGGCTGGGATAAACAGGGGCCGACTTGGGATAAACCGCCGGCCATCGCTACCGTGCTTCAAGGCAGCGGCCGCGACGTGACCGTCGCGACATGTTCTCACGGGGGCAGCACGACGGCGAAGCCCGTGATCATCGCGGCCTCGTAAAGGGCGCCTCTCAAACTGAGCGCGACCCCCGGAATCTGCATCGGAGCACAACTGCTGGGGCGATAATATCCCAGCACGTAAACGCACTCGTTGGGCGGCTCGATGCCCATCTTGTAGGGCAGCAGCGGCACGCTCAGGAAGAATTGAGTCGCCGACACTATCGGTTGGATCACCGGCGGCAGCGAGTGCCCGTAGCGCTCCAGGCGGGGCTGCTCGAAATACAGCGGCTTATGGCACAGGTTGGAGGCAATCCAGGTGTACGTCATGGGCGGAAAATCACGCGTCTGGAACTGCAGATCGCCGATGCCGCATTCCGGTGGAAAGGCGCCCGGCTCGGCGGTGATTTTGTTGGTCACGGCGTTGATGGGCTTGAGCTTCTCGCGCTCGACGTCGCAGTTCACTTCGAGCGACTGCGGCCCTTGCCCGAAGGTGTCTTCGAACGCCGGGACGTTCGGCCCCACCGGGCGCTGGGCGACGCGCTCTTCGAGGGGAGCCTGCTCGCCGACGGCGGGCGGTTCCAGTTGCCGTGGCTCGTCGGCCGGAGCCTCGACAAAGGCCGGCGCAGCGCCAGGGGTTGCCGGCCCCGCACTGGCCGGGGCCGCATCAGCCGCTTCGTTGGCCGGTAGCAGTGCTTGAGCTGGCTGGACCGCGCTGGTCGCCTTGGCCCGGCGTGGTGCATGCACCTTGCTGGGCGCTGGGGCATCGCGGGGCTCGCTGTCGGCCAGCCCCAAGTCGCCCCAATCGAACCGGCTCAACGGATTGAGTCGTCGACGTTGCCGACCGGGGGCTACTGTCACCTGGGCGCCGCTGGACACCGTGTCGGTGCCAACGATCGCATCGGGCGGCCCGGCAGTTCGCCGCAGCGAACGCCCCCAGCCTGGCCGGTTCGTCGCTTGAGAATCGTCGTCGTCAGCCCAGGCGGCGGGCGTGCAGGCGAGCGCCACGAGCGTGGCCGCCAGCAGCATAGCCAGCCACCAGCCTGCGCCGGATCGCTGGTCGGGCCAAGCGAGCGCCTGTGCCCGCGGTCCGACCTCAGATGTTCTCGCCGGTCGAGTATTCGGAGGTGTAATTGGGTGCTTCCTGCGTAATCGCGATGTCATGGGGGTGGCTCTCCCGCACACTTGCCGCTGAAACTTGGATGAACCGCGCTTCCTTTCGCAACTCATCGATGTTGCGGGCCCCGCAATAGCCCATTCCGGCTCGCAGCCCGCCGACAAGCTGGTACACGAACGTGCTCAACGAACCGCGGTAGGCCACACGGCCTTCCACGCCCTCGGGCACGAGTTTTTCTGTCCCGCGTTCGCCGCCGCGTTGGCGGTAGCGTTCGCTCGATCCCTTGACCATGGCACCCATCGATCCCATGCCACGGTACACCTTGAACGTGCGTCCTTGATACAGAATCTGCTCGCCCGGGCTTTCGGTCAGGCCGGCAAACAAGCCGCCGATCATCACCGAATGGGCTCCGGCGGCAATGGCTTTGGTCACGTCGCCCGAATAACGAATTCCTCCGTCGGCAATGATCGGCGTGCCGCTGGCTTGGGCCGCCTGAGCTGCCTGCCAGATGGCCGTGATCTGCGGAACTCCCACGCCCGAAATGACCCGCGTTGTGCAAATCGATCCCGGGCCGATGCCGATCTTCACCGCATCGACTCCAGCCGCAATCAGATCCGTACAGCCTTCCTTGGTGGCCACGTTGCCGGCCACCACGTCGATATCCCAGCGCTGCTTGATCCGCCGCACGGTGTCCAACACGTTGGACGAATGCCCGTGAGCACTATCGACCACGAGGATATCCACTCCTTTGGCGATCATGCTTTCGACGCGCTCGAACTCCAGCACGCCCACGGCCGCCCCGACCCGCAGCCGCCCCAGCTTATCTTTGCAAGCATTGGGGAACTTGCGCATCTTATCAATGTCCTTGATCGTGATCAGTCCGGTCAGGCAGTATTTTTCGTCAACCAGCAAAAGTTTCTCGACCTTATTTATCATTAAAATCTTCTCAGCTTCCTCAAGCGTTACAGTCCCCGTTGCTGTCACGAGGTGCTCGCGCGTCATTACTTCCGAGATTTTCAGATCGTTGTTTTCCAGAAAGCGGAGATCGCGCCGCGTGAGAATGCCCTCCAGCCGTTTCCCCCCGCTGGTGATCGGCACGCCCGAGACGTTGTGCTGGGCCATCACTTCGCGGGCGCGCTTGACCGTGGCGTCGGGCGGCAGCGTGACAGGATCCAGGATAATGCCATTGGCGCTGCGTTTGACCTTGTCGACCTCCTCGGTCTGACGTTCGATCGACATGTTTTTATGGATCACCCCCAGCCCGCCCTCCTGGGCCAGGGCGATGGCCATTTCGCTTTCGGTGACCGTATCCATCGGCGAGCTGAGCAGGGGGATATTGAGCTCGATCCGCCGGGTGAGCCGGGTCGAGACCTGGCAATCGCCCGGCACGACGTCGCTATAGCGGGGTTCGAGCAAGACGTCGTCGAACGTGATTCCCTGGTATTTGAGTTTGTCTTCCATCGAAACACTTCCCGCGGTTGCTGGCTAAGAGAGGCGAAACTCGCATTATGCCGCGCGCCGTCCCCCTGTTAAAGCGGCCTGAGGCGGCGGGAGTTCGAATTGCACAACGAAACCGGCGTCAGTTCGCGTCGTTGGAACTCGGCAACAGCGGCCGCGGATGGTCGACCCGGCCGGCGGCGCGCTGGCCGGTGCCGGGCGAACCCAAGTCGCCGACTTCCTTCCGCAAGCGATCGGCCATGGCCGTCAGCCGCCGCACAATCTCCGGATGCTCCGCCGACGCCTCGTGCGTCTCGGCGACGTCGCCCACAACGTCGTACAGTCGCGCCCGGGCGTCGACCGTCTTGCCTTGGCGGCTTCCCAATTTGCGCTCCAGCGGCAGATAGAGCTTCCAGCGGCCCGCGCGAATGGCTTGCAACTGGTCCATGCGATAATAGCCAAAGCCCGTTTCATCCCAGGGCGAGCGCGCGCCGGGCGTGCCCAGAATCAGCGGGCGCATATCATGGCCGTCGATGGTTTTGGCTGGCAGCGCCGCACCGGCCAGCGCGGCGAGCGTGGGCAAGAGGTCCATCGTCGTGCAGAGTTGGTCGCAGGTGGTGCCCGCGGGAATCTTGCCCGGCCAGCGCATGATGCACGGCACGCGCATGGCCCCCTCGGACGTATCGTAGCCCCAGCCTTGATACGGCGCGCAGCTGCCTTGCGGAGGATTTCGCCGCACGGCGCCGTTGTCGGAAGTCCAGATCACGAGCGTGTCGCGCTCCAGGCCCAGGCGCTTGAGCGTGGCATCAATCTCGCCTTGCGACCAATCGAGTTCCTCGACGGCGTCGCCATAGGCGCCGTTGGCGCTGCGGCCGCGAAACGCCGAACTCGAAAAGGGGGCGGCTGTCGAACCCGGCATCGTGTGAGGCAAGTAGACAAAAAACGGCCGCTGCCGATTGCGCTCGATGAACCGGATGACCTCTTCCGTCGAGCGTTTGACGAGTAGATCGCGATCGGCCGGGGCTTCGATCACCTGCTCGTCGCGCATCAAGGGGAGTTCCGGCCAGGTCGCGGGCTGGACGTTCTTGGTCATGTCGTCGCTATAGGGGATGCCGAAGAACGTGTCGAAGCCCTGCCGCGTGGGCAGAAACGGCGGCTGATCGCCCAGGTGCCACTTGCCAAAAATGCCGGTCGCATAACCGCGCGACTTGAGCACCTCGGCAATCGTCGTCTCGTCCGGATTCAAGCCCTTGGGATCCAGCGGGCGCAGCACCGCGCCGCCCGTGCCGCTGACGTGCATGCCGACGCGTGGCGGATAGCAGCCGGTCATCAGGGCGGCTCGGCTGGGAGTGCAAACGCCGCTGGCCACGTAGAAGCTCGTGAACTTGCGTCCCTCGGCCGCCAGCCGATCGAGATTGGGCGTGCGGTGCAGTTTCGAGCCGAAGCAACCAACGTCGCCATTGCCCAGATTATCGACGAATACCAGCACCACATTCGGCGGCCGCTCGGCGGCGCGCGCTCTTTCAGCGCACGGGACCGACCCAGCGATCAACGAGCCGATGACAAGCCAGCGAATCCACATGACATTCGATTTCATCTGCTCGATCCTAGCGAGCAGATCGGTCCCCAGGCAAGCGCTGACGCGCGTCGTCGTCAGCAGAGTGCGACGATTCGCGGCTCGGCGCGTTGTAGCGGAAGTCGTGAGCCCGTAGCGGAAGTCGTGAGACTTCCGGCGGAGCCGCTAGGTGACCGATCGGAATTCTCACGTTCTTCCGCTACCCGGCATGAGCACTCCCGTGCGCTAATCGATCAGCGGCCGGCCGCAGGCTTTTTCCAGCACGCGCACCGGGGCGAGGTGCGGACACTGCATCGCCTCCAGCGGAATGAGGTAGGTCTGCTCCAGTGCGTATTGCCCGGAGAGCACGGCGTGCGGCACGCTGTCGGTGAAGACCATCCAGGCCGAGCCGGGCGGGAAATCGATCTGGCTACGGGCCGGGCTGGCCTGGAACTCGCCGCTCTCTTTCAGGAAATCATGAAAGCGGAGCATGAACCGATCGTACGGCGCGTAATGCGGAGCCCGCAGGCCTACGACCCGTTTCATCGCGCGCACAGCACCGTCCAATTGCCGCCGCACGGGCGACCCCGACTTTGCGTAGCGCTGGAGGCCGGCTTGCCGGGCGTAACGCTCCGCCAGCGGGGCGAAGCGGTCGGCCGTGAGCCAGACGCGCGGCTCGGTAGGGTTGATATTCGTGAAGAATCGCAAAATCCGCGCACCGCGCGTCGGCCGACTGGGAAACGAGTCGACGTGCAGCAGGTCGTTGCGCTTGTGCAGCGGCAGGTTGCGGCCCCGCTCCTCGATCGGCCGAAAGGTCGCAAAGTCGAGCGTCCAGCCGGCGGCGTAAGGTGCCAGCAGCCCGCTCAGGAATTCAGTGGTCTGGCGCGAATAATCTCGCAAGATGTGGTGCAGCCGCTCGACTTCGGCCGGCTGCTCGGCCGCAAAGCCGCGCAGCTTGTCTTCCTGCGGCCGATACGAAATGTTCTTGTGGTAGCGCGCGTCCTGGCGCTGCGACAGCAGGAATTGGCGGTCTTCGTCCGGCAGTGCAAAGGGAAGCTGTTCCAGATACAAGATCTGGCCCGCCTCCAATTGACTGCAACACCCCCGCGCGTCGGCTCGGGCATCGATCGTCGTTAGGTGTGCCGCCTCACGGGTCGAACGATCTGCAAGCGTGCTGGCCATGCCGCGATAGCTCCTCGGGGGTCCTGGATGCGCGACATGCTTGTAACCCCGCGCCCCGCCAGCGAGCAAGGCCAGTCGGACAACAGCCAGTCGGCATCAGCTAGCGACCGCTCGATTCCGGTCCGCTCGAGCGGCCTTCGCGCAGCCGGGCCCGAATCTGCTCCAGGCGCTCGGCGAGTTCTTTTTCGAACCCCCGATCGACCGGCCGGTAATACTCCCGCTCGACGCCCAAATAATCCTGGGCCGCGATGCCGCCGGGCGCATCGTGCGCGTATTGATAGCCCGCGCCGTGCTCCAGCCGCTTCGCGCCGGGATAATGCCGGTCGCGCAAGTGAACCGGCACCGGCAGCAGGCGCCCGGAACTGACATCCGCGCGGGCTTCAGCAATGCCCACTGTCGCGGCGTTGGACTTTGGGGCGCAGGCCAGATAGGTCACGGCTTGGGCCAGCGGCAGTTGGCATTCCGGCAGGCCCACAAATTCGCAGGCCTGCATGGCCGCCACGGCCAGCGGCAGGGCCTGCGGATCGGCGTTGCCGATGTCTTCGCTGGCCGCGATTACGATGCGTCGCGATAGAAACCGCACGTCTTCTCCCGCCTCGAGCATCCGCGCCAACCAATAGAGCGCGGCGTCGGGATCGCTGCCGCGAATGCTCTTAATCAGCGCGCTGGCCGCGTCGTAATGGGCGTCGCCCGTCGCGTCGTACTCGATCGCCTTGCGCTGCATCGATTCGGCGGCCAGCTCGCGCGTAAACTCCAGCGGCCGCTCGTCGCTCGAAAGCACGCCGACCTCCAGCGCCGCCAGAGCCCGGCGGGCGTCGCCATCGCTCGTGGCAGACAGAAAATCGAGGGCATCGTCGTGCAGGTGTACCACTTCGCTGCCCAGTCCGCGATGTTCGTCGGTCAGCGCGCGGCGCAACAATCGCTTGATTTCGTCGTCCGCCAGCGGCTTGAATTCAAAGATCCTGCTGCGGCTGACCAGGGCGCTATTAAGCGCGAAGAACGGGTTCTGCGTCGTCGCGCCGACCAGAATCACGATGCCGTCTTCCACGTCCGGTAGCAGCACGTCCTGCTGCGACTTGTTGAAGCGGTGAATCTCGTCGACGAACAGCAGCGTCTTGCGGCCGGAGGTCGACAGCCGCTCGCGTGCGGCGGCCAGCACTTCGCGCAGCTCCTTCACGCCGCTAGTGACCGCATTGAGCTGCTCGAACCGGCTGCGGCTGGCCGTGGCCAGCAACCGCGCCAGCGTTGTCTTGCCCGTACCCGGCGGGCCGTAGAAGATCACCGATCCCAACCGGTCGGCCTTCAGCAAGCGGCTGAGCAGCTTGCCTTCGCCCAAAAAATGCTGCTGCCCCACGAACTCTTCCAGCGTCAGCGGCCGCATCCGCGCCGCCAGCGGCTGGGCACCGCGGCGATTTTGTGATTCGGCAGCTTCGAACAGCGACATGGGAGTGCAGGACGATGAGTGATGAACGATGGATGCGGAATCTAGGAAAGTGCCCGGATTGGCCGGCCGCCGTGCTGGACAATGGGGATTGGGCGGCCTTGCGTGTTGACCCAGTGAGCATCGAGCGGGATGTCCAGGTGGCGAAACACGGTTGCCGCCAGATCCTCGGGAATCACGCGGCCTGTCTTGACGCCATAGCCCTTAGCGTCGGTACTGCCGATGACCTGGCCATGCGGCAGCCCGCCGCCAGCGACGATCATTGACATGACATTCGTCCAGTGGCCGCGACCACGCGTCGTGGTCATGACCGGCGAACGGCCGAACTCGCCCATCATCAGAATCAGCGTCGAGTCGAGCAAGCCGCGCTCTTCCAGGTCGAGCACCAGTGTCGACAGCACGCGGTCGATCGTCGGCAGCAGGGGCGTCAATCCGCGCTCGATGCCGCCCCACTTCACTTCGTCGCCGTGGTGATCGAAGTAGCCCCACGCGCCGCTGACGAGCACGTAACTGACGCCAGCCTCGACCAGCCGCCGGGCGAGCAAACCTTTTTCGCCAACGCTACCGCGGCCGTATGCGTCGCGCATCGAGTCGCTTTCGCGCGAAATATCGAAGGCCTCGCGGACCTTGCCCGACAGCACCATGTCGTAGGCAATCTGTTGATTGCGATCGAGATCGGCCATTGCGCCGCCACTTCCCAACGACCGGGCCAGGCTGTCCAACTGCGTGCGCAGCGCGTGCCGGTCCTGCAAACGAGGCAGGCTCAGACCGGCGGGCATCGCCAACTTATCGCGAACTTCCAAACCTTTGACCGGATCGAAGTCGCGGCCCATTTCGCCCGCGCCCCAGACGTCGGCGGCCCAGGAATCGGCCAGGCCGACAAAACCGGGCATCTCGGGAGCATTCGCCCCGCGGTACTTCGCCGCGACCGAGCCCATCGAAGGATAGCCGCCGCCATCCTTGCCGTCGTCCGTTCGCCGCGCCAGCGAGTTGCCGGCCTGCATCGTGATCGGCGTGTGATTGCTGGCCGAACAATCGACCGAGCGGATGATCGACAGCTTGTCGGCAATCCGGGCTTGCAGCGGCAGATGTTCGCAGAACCTCACGCCCGGCAGCCGGGTCGAGATCGTGTCATAGGGGCCACGAATCTCGCGGGGAGCCGCTGGCTTGGGGTCCCACATATCGAGATGGCTGGGGCCGCCCGAGAGCCAAAACAAGATTACCGACTTCTTGTCCCGATGCGCCGAGAGCGGGGCCGCCTGCGCTTGCAGGTGGAGCATATCCGCCAGCGACAGCCCCGCCAGGCCTGCCGCACCCATTTGCAAAAACCATCGCCGTGAACCGACCCGCACCAGATCGCCGCTCGCCGGCATCATCGGATTGCCGCGCCGCGACCGTGCATGTTCAGCCGCGTGGCGGGCGCTGGGCGCTGAAGACATGATTGCGTCCTCTGTTATGGGGGAGTGGCGGTTGGAGGAATTCAAACGGGGGCGTGGTTCTACGCACGCAGCAGCGTCAGGAAAAAACTTCGTTCAGAACAATGCTCGCAAGGGTTGGCCTTCGCACAATCGCAAGGGCCGGCCCAGGCGGTCGGCCAGCATGGTGTCGGCCTTAAGGCCCAGGGCGTGATAGAGCGTGGCGGAAAAATCGCCGGGCAGCACGGGATTGTCTTGCGGCCAGGCGCCGATGCGGTCCGACGAGCCGTACACCTGGCCGCCGCGAATGCCGCCGCCGGCCAGCATGGCCGAAAACACGTTGCCGTAATGATCGCGGCCGGCCATGCTGTTGACCCGCGGCGAGCGGCCGAATTCGCCGGTCCAAACGATCAGCGTGCGGCGCAACAGTCCGCGATCGCTCAAATCTTCCAGCAGCGCCGACGACGCGCGATCCAGCACCGGCAGCGCCTGATCGCGCAACACCGGAAAATTCGGCGTGTTGCCGACCTTGGTGCCGTGCGTATCCCACAGCGCCACCGGCTTGCCGTCGAGTT
>DATCFX010000496.1:0-6211 GCA_036509275.1 Pirellulales bacterium
GGGCTCAAAAGCCACGTCGAACCGCTGCCGCAAGGCGTCCATCGCGGCGCCGGTGATGTTTTCGCTGACCACAACTTCAAGCATCGAATAGTCTCTACTGATTAAAGCGTGCGGCCGAAGTTGGCAAAATCGATCGGCTGCGTGCAATCGAGTTTCCGCGTCATCGGCGGCAATTCGTATTTCAGGCCGCTGGCGCAGTTGAACAGCACGGCCGATTCGTCGGGCGAGATGCGTCCCTGGGAGCGCGCAAGCTGATAGGCCGCGAGCGTGGCGGCTCCTTCGGGGCACAGTAGCAAGCCTTCCTGCTCGGCCGCCTGCTTGCGCGCCGCGAGAATCGCGGGGTCGTCGACGGCCATGGCAAACCCGCCGCTTTCGCGCACCGCGCGCAAGATCAGAAAATCGCCCACGGCCGCCGGCACGCGGATGCCGTAGGCAATTGTGTGCGCGTCGGGCCATAGTTCGGCGTGCTCACTGCCGGCCTCGTAGGCCTTGACGATCGGTGCGCAGCCGCTGGCCTGCACCGCGATCATCCGCGGTAACTTGCCGCTGATCCAGCCGATCGCCTGCAATTCGTTAAAGGCCTTCCACATGCCGATCAGCCCGGTGCCGCCGCCGGTGGGATAAAAGATCACGTCGGGCACCTGCCAACCCAGTTGGTCGGCCAGTTCCAGGCCCATCGTCTTTTTGCCCTCGATGCGGTAGGGCTCTTTGAGCGTCGAAAAATCGAACCAACCCATCGCTTCCTTGCCCGCCCCCACGATGCGGCCGCAGTCGTTGATCAGGCCGTTGACGCGCCACACCTTGGCACCCTGGGCTGCGATTTCGCGAACGTTGATCTCCGGCGTGTCTTCCGGACAAAAGATGTACGACTCCATCCCGACCCGGCTGGCGTAGGCGGCCAGGGCGGCGCCGGCATTGCCGTTGGTCGGCATGGCCACCTTGCGGATGCCCAACTCCTGGGCCATCGAAACGGCCAGGCACAGTCCCCGGGCTTTGAACGAGCCGGTCGGCAGCCGGCCTTCATCCTTGACCCACAGCATGCCGCGTCCCGGCTGCAATTTGGAAAAATGCACCAGCGGCGTTTCGACCTCGCCCAGCGTAACGACGTTTTTGCTCTGCCGCACCGGCAGGAATTCGCGGTAGCGCCACAAGCCCGACGGCCGCGCGGCCAAAGCCTGCTTCGTCACCGCGCGAGCCAGGGCTGGCAGGTCGTAACGCACCAGCAGCGGCCGGCCGGCCTTCGAAAGGCCGTGAACCTGGTCGGCCGGGTAATGGTCGCCTTTCAGGCCGCATTCCAGGTGGGTGACGAATGTCGGGCGCTCGGTGGAGAGCAAGTCGTCGGTGTGCATGGCAACGGTGGGCGGGGGTGTTGGGGAGGGAATGTGCGGCAGAGGAATCGCGCGATCAGTTCGGCTTGTGGCCGGGCGTGGCGTCCCACGCGTCTTGGAAAATCCGTTCGCCCATCGTGGTGTATGGGCTGCGGAAACTGTCTTGATAAGTGGTCAGGCTGGCCGTGAGGCAGTGGGCGCCGGCGATGGCCGCCTCGGCAATTTGTTGCGTGTTGCGCACGGCGGCGGCGATGATCTGGGCCTGGTACGAGTGCCGGTCGAGCATCGTGCGGATGTCGCGCACCAGCGAGCAGGCACTGTCGCCATACTGTTCCTTCCAGCCGAGAAAGGGGCTGATGTAAGCCGCCCCGGCCCGCGCCGCATGCCAGGCCTGCGCGACCGAAAATACCAGCGTCACGTTGATCCGCACGCCGGCGGCGGCCAGCTCGCGCGCGGCCCGCAAGCCGCCTTCGCCGACCCCGATCTTGACCACGAAATTCGGCGACAGCCGCGCCAGCTCGCGGCCCTGCGCCACGATCTCGCGCCAATCGGTCAGGTGCGGATCGACTTCGACGCTCACCGGCTTGTCGCTGCCGTGGAACAGCTCGGCGATCTCGGAGAGCACGACGCGCAGCGGCTTGCCCGAGTCGCGGACATGGCGCGGATTGGTGGTCAGACCGTCGATATCCCAGGTTTCCAGTGCGTACTGGATTTCGTCCGTTTTGGCGCTATCCAAGAACAGTTTCATGACGCACCTCTCTGCTGGGAATCAGCGTCTCGGCATCCAGCGGAAACAGCCGGGCGAATCCTTGCCAGGCGACTCCCAGGGCACCACTAAAGGGTCCCAGAGCGGCATCCTCCAGGTAGGCGGTTTTGAGAATCTGCGGCACCGCATAATGGCGAAACGTGCGCTCCATCGTTTGCCGCACGATGGCCGAACAGTTGGGCACTTCGCCCACGAGCAGGATCTTTTCCGGGGCGAACAAATTGGCAAGATTGGCGGTGAGCATTCCCAAATGTTCACCGAGCTGCACCAGCCGCGCGTGCAGCCATTCATCGCCGTCCTCGGCGGCCGCCACGATGTCGGCCAGCGTCAGTTCTTCGTCGCGTTTCAGCAGTCGCCGTTGTAAGAGTTGCTGCCGGGCCGCAGTCGTGCGGCGCGAGCGGAGCAATTTGACCGTGGCTTCGACAAACCCGCGGTTGGAGACCAACTCGGTAGCCAGCCGCGGCCCGTCGGCCGTGGACAAGACGAGGAAGCCCGCCTCGCCTGACATTTGGTCGTTGCCGCGATAGAGCTTGCCATCGACAACGATTCCCAGGCCGACGCCCGAGCGCACCGCCAAGCAGAGAAAATTCCGCCGGCCCTGGCCGTGGCCGCGCAGCAACTCGGCATAAGCCGCCGCGCGAATGTTGTCTTCGATAAATACCGGGGCGTCAAACACCTCCCGGAAGCGCTCGGCCACGGGAACCTGGTCAAAATCCTTGAGCAACCGATAGTACACCACGCGGCCTGCCGCACAATCGAGCTGTCCGGGAGCCGCGATGCCGACGGACAGCAGCGGCGCCTCGGCCCGATCCGCCAACTGCCGGGCCAGGCCGATGATTTGCTTCAGCACCTGCTCGCGCGAAATGCCCAGGCGGAACGGCTGCTCCTTTTGGTGCAGCACGTTGCCGGCGAAATCGCAGAGCACGGCCCGCGCTCGAAGCGCTTCGAAATCGAGCCCCAGAAAACAACCGTGCCGGGGGTTCGGGCGCAAGAGCACCGGCACCGGCCCGCGGGCCGACGAGCCGCCCCCCTCTTCGACCAGCACGCCGTGACGAAGAAACTCGCCGACATACTTGCCGACCATCGTGGCGTTGATATTCAGCCGCCGCGCCAGTTCCAGCCGGGAACATCCGCCGGGGCGAAAGGCCTCGTTGAGGATGCCGTGCTTCTTGGCAGCCAGTTTCGTTTCGCGCGGGCGAGGGTGCATGGCAGTCGGCCAGCCTTGGGAGCCAACGGAGTCGCTACGAACAAGCAGTATGTTATCACATTGCAGCCGCGTCAATAACCTGCGCCCTCTTAACTGACGGGAGAAAACACGACAAACAAAAAGAGATTGAACAGAAGGCCGCAAAGAACGCAAAGACGAAGAATTGAAGGCCAATGACCACTTCTTTCTTTATCTTTCTTCGCGTCCTTCGCGACCTTCTGTTCAACTCCTGCGTTTTCTTCTTGTTTTGGTTCTCTCCAGCGTAATGTATGAAAACATACGCTAAAATGATTGACCGGCCGGGAGGGCAGGTTTATCATGGCGGGCCGTAGTTGCCTGGACGACCGACTGTGCCAGGCTCTCCCTCTTGCTGCACGCAGCGCCTGTCCGTGGAGCGTAGTTGATGGCCGGTTCTCCTGTACGATTTGGCTTGATCGGTTTCGGCGCCTGGGGCCGCTGCCACGCCGAGGCGATCGCGAAAACGCCGGGCGCCGAATTGGCAGCCATCTGCGCGCGCTCGCCCGAAAGCAGCGCCGCGGCCCGGCAGCTTTATCCGGCCGCCCAGGTGTTTGCCGACTACCGCCAACTGCTCGAACAGCCGGACCTGGACGTGATCGACGTGGTGCTTCCCAGCCATCTGCACCGCGAAGTGGGCTGCGCGGCGCTGGTGGCAGGCCGGCACCTGCTGCTGGAAAAGCCGATGGCGCTCTCGGTCGCCGAGTGCGACGAGCTGCTCGCGGCGGCCCGAGGCCACCAGCGGCTGCTGGCGATCGGCCATGAAATGCGGCTGTCGTCGCTGTGGGGCAAGGTCAAGCAACTGATCGACGAGGGCTTTATTGGCGAACCGCAGCACGTGCTCGTCGAGCTGTCGCGCAAGCCCTACCGCACCGGGGCCGACGGGTGGCGGTACGATATCGAGCGCGTGGGGAGTTGGGTGTTGGAAGAGCCGATCCACTTTTTCGACCTGGCCCGCTGGTATTTCAGCTCCTTGGGCGAGCCGCTGAGCGTGTATGCGGCGGCCAAGGCCCGGCGGCCGGAGCATCCCGAGCTGCGCGACAATTTCAGCGCGATCGTCCACTTTCCGGGCGGGGCGTACGCCGTGGTCTCGCAGACGCTCAGCGCTTTCGAGCATCATCAGACGGTCAAAGTCAGCGGCAGCCGTGGCGCGCTTTGGGCCAGTTGGAGCGGCGTGATGGACCGCACCCGGCAGCCCTCGTTTTTTCTCAAGACGTTCGACGGCGAAACGGTCGCGTCGGCGCCCGTGAATACGGCCGCGGGTGAACTATTCGAGTTGGAAAGTCAGATCGCCATGTTCGTCCGGGCGATCAACGAGGCTCAGCCGCTGGCGGCTAGCGGCGAAGACGGCCGGTGGTCGGTCGCCATGTGCCTGGCCGCGGAGCGGTCGGCGGAAACCGGGGTGCCGGTGGCCTTCGAAGCGAGGTAGTCGACGTGCGTTTGTCCTTCGATCGCGAGCGCGTCCTGGCTGTGCTGGCACATCCGGACGACGAATTCCTGTGCGCGGGCACATTGGCCCGAGCCAAGGCCGACGGCGCGGCGATCGGCGTGTGCGTGCTGTGCCGCGGGGACAAGGGGCAGCCGGAGCCGCCGCTGGCGAACCTGGCCGAAGTGCGCCGCGCCGAAATGGCTGCCTCGGTTGGGCTGCTGGGAGCGGAGTTGCTGTTTGGCGATTTTGGCGACGGCGAGCTGTTCGATCGGGTCGAGTCGCGGGCGATCGTGATCGAGCGGTTCCGGCAATTCCGGCCGTCGCTGGTCTTGGCCCACGCGGCATCCGACTACCATGCCGATCATCGCGCCGCCTCGGCGCTGGCCGAAGCGGCCTCGTGGTTCAGTGCTTCGCCGGGTCATCACACGGCGTCGCCGCCGCTGGAAATGCCGCCGGCCGTGTGGTGGCTCGACACGGTCGACATGCACGACTTCAATCCGCATTTTTACGTTGATACGAGCGAGCAGGTCGAGTTGAAGCAGCAGATGCTGCGTTGCCATCGGAGCCAGCTTGCCCGCGGCAGCAATCCCGGCTTTTCACCGTTGGAAGACCTGGCGACCCGGCAGGCCGAGGCGCGCGGCGTGCAGTCCGGCGTGCGGGCGGCAGAAGCGTTTCGGCTGCACCGCGGCTGGAAGCGGGTCCGCGCGTGGTAGCGTGGGGCAGTCCAGAAACATTCATCCGCCAGTACAGGAGCACGAGCGATGGCCGACGACAACCTCTCTCGACGCACGTTCATCCGTAGCACCGCCGCAGGCGTAGCCGCGAGTTGCGCAGTGGCCCAGACGCTGGCCGCACCGCAGCCAACGGGCGCCAACGAGCGGCTGCGGATCGGCTTCATCGGTCCCGGCCGCCGTGGATTCTCAGCGCATGTCAAACCGCTGATCGCGCTCCGCAAGCTCGATCAGCCGATCGACCTGGTGGCCGTGTGCGACGTGTATTCGGTGCACCGCGAGCGGGCCGCGAATTTTATCCAGTCCGAAACCGGCACGGGGCCCAAGACATACGTCGATTACCACGAAATGCTGGCCGACGCCAAACTGGACGGCGTCTGCATTGGCACGCCCGACCATTGGCATGCGAAGCAAACGATCGACGCCCTGGCTGCGGGCGTCAACGTGTATTGCGAAAAGCCGATGACGCATACCCACGAGCAGGCCAAGGACGTGGTGCAAGCCTGGAAGAAGAGCGGGCTGGTGATGCAGGTCGGCGTGCAGTCGACCAGCTCGCCGATCTGGGACAAGGCGCGCGAGATGATCGACGCCGGCAGGCTTGGCAAGGTCGTGCAGTTCCAGACCGAATGGTTCCGCAACTCGCGCTACGGGATGTCGCGTCACAACGAGATCACCGCGGAAATGACGCCCGAAACGATCGACTGGAAGCGCTGGCTCGGCGTCGACGAGGGGCTC
>DATCFX010000497.1:0-3555 GCA_036509275.1 Pirellulales bacterium
CTCGCTGGGCCATGAGCGTGGGCTGGGGCGACGTGGCCAGCGCCTTTTATTCGACCGGCATTGCGAATATCGAAACGTACGTCGCAGCCCCGCCGCGCGCTATCCGGCGCATCCAACGCTGCCGCCGGTTGCTGCCGCTGCTGGGTTTTCCGCCCATCGCCTGGCTGCTGGCCAAAACAATCGATTACGCCGTCCGCGGTCCCGACGAGCAGGCCCGCCGCACGACGCGCGCGGAATTTTGGGGCGAAGTCGCCGACGACGCCGGCCAGCGCGTGGCAGGAACCTTGCAAACGCCCAGCGGCTATCACCTCACCGTGCTCACGGCGCTGGAATGTACCCAGCGCGTGCTGGCCGGCCAGGCGAAACCCGGCTTCTCGACGCCGGCCCAGGTCTTCGGGCATCAACTCATCGAGTCGATCCCCGACTGCGCATTATGCGTGCCGGCGAGGTGAGAGCCGATGCCGTCATCCGATATCCTGTGCGACGATTGGGTCATGACCTTTTTGCTTCCGAAACCGGTAGCAACCCCGTAGGGCCGAATCGTTTCCGGGCCCTGGACCGCGATCAAGAGAGCCCTGGAATCGGTTCGCCCTCGGTGATGGCGCGCATGACCTCCGGCGGGATGTCGCGAACTAATCGCAGTTTGCCGATGTCGAACACGGATCGCATGAGCGTGGCCGTCAAATGCCGGATCGTCACGGGTTCGGTCAGCGGCTCACCGCCGCTGCGGGTGGACTGCCCGATGACTTTGCCGCGCGGCAAACCGCCCCCCGCCATGATCAGCGGCGCGAGATTGCCCCAATGGTCGCGACCGCCTCGCGCGTTGATGCGCGGCGTACGCCCCATTTCGCCGCAGCACACCAGCATAATCTTGTCGCTGAGGCCACGGGACTCGACATCTTCGAGAAAGGTGCTCACGGCATGATCGAACGGCGAACCGACATAGTCCATGTTTTCCTGCACGCCGGCATTGTTCTTGTCTGCGTGACTGTCCCAGACGAAGTTGGTGCTCACCGTGACGAAGCCGCAGCCGGCCTCGCATAACCGGCGAGCCAGCAGCATCAGCTTGCCCAGGGATTGGCCATGATCGATATACCGTTGATAGTTGCTCCACCGGGTGTTGATGCTTGCCGGATGGACCAACCCGCTGGTGTCGTAGCGGGCCACGATTCGCGGGTCTTCGTCGGACAGGTCGAATGCGTCGGCCACGCCCCCCAGGATCGTCTGGAAAGCCTGCTCGTAGAACTTGTCGACTCCCTCGAAGGCGCCTGTGGCAGCCAACCGTCGCGAGAGGCGATCGAGCTGGGCGAGCAACGCGCGGCGGTCGTCCAGTCGCTGCCGCGGCAAATTCAGGCGCATGGCCTCTTGCATCTCGCCGCTCACGCCCGGCACAAACGGAGCGTAACCTCCGCCCAAGGGTCCCGGATCGACCAGGCTGCCGAAGCCCATCGGCGGCCGCGACGAGTCGGCAAGAATCGAATGCGGATAAAGCGCGGCAGACGTGGGCATGCCGGTCTGGGGATGCATCGCGCCAGCCACGCGAGCATAGATGGCTCCCAAGCTGGCATTGGCCGACTCCTTACTGACAATCGGCTTGACGTCGTGCTTCGAGTCGCCGGTCTGAAACGAACGCACGATCGTCAATCGATCGGCCAGTCGCGCGAGCTTCGGAAACGTGCCGCCGAACGTGATCCCTGGCAGCGACGTGGCCACCTCGCCGGTGGTGCTGCGGATTTCGACCGGAGCGGTCATTTTGGGATCGAAGGTCTCGAATTGGGTGGGGCCACCTTGCATGAACAAGAAAACAATCGCCCGATCGCGGACTAATCGGTTGGCAGGTGCCCCCAGCGCTCGCGTCGCGAACAATCCCGGCAGCGTCAACCCGCCCAGTCCCAGGCTGCCGATGGTCAAGAATTCGCGGCGGCCAAATCTGCCCTGTCGGTCGCAGATGGAAAGCATGATGGAATCCCTGGGAGCCTCAAATGAGTTCGCGCATCGGCTGGTGTTGATCGACCAGGTCTTGCGGCCGGCCGGCCAGATCGTGCAGGGCGATGGCGTTCGGGTCCGGCCCCAGTTGGTGATAGAGCGTGGCCAGGACTTCGCCAAAATGCACCGGCCGCGCGATGGGTGCGCCGCCGAGGCGATCCGTGGCGCCGATGACCTGGCCGTGCTGCATGCCACCACCGGCCAGCAATCCGCACCCCAGGTTGGAAAGCATAGGTGGCCACGGTCGGGTTGAAGGAGGCGGGAAAGCAGGCGGCTCTCGTTCTTATATCAAGAATTGCTGATGCGTGCCACCGGCTTTCTTGGCGGCCGAAAATCAAGGTTTACCGTCGGCGTCTTGGGTTCGTAACTCGACCGGCACCTCACTTCTCTGGTAGGTATCCACCTCGGGCGAGCCCATTCAGCAAAAGATGGAAGTGGATCAATCCACCTATTAAGGCGAGTCGATCAGGACGTTTTTTTCGGCCTGCCACGCGGGCGAATCGTCAGGTTGTCGATCGGCACGCGGCCGCCGCCAAGGAATACGCTCAAGGCTGCCGACTGGTTGTTCAAGTCGACGTCATACAACTGCCGGTACCAGGCCAGAAGTTGCGGCACCTGCAGCGGCTCTGCGGAACGACATTCTGAGCCCGCGGCTGCCGCATCAGATCTGGTAACGATCGAAGGCAGACTCGCGGCCAGAGCCCAGGTTGTGCTGCTGCCCGTTGATCTGGACCATCCAGACCTTTCGGGCCTTGCAGAAATACGGCTTCGGATAGTGCGGCATGACAAACCCTCCCAATGAGACTCGCAGGAAACATCCCGTGCGAGCCAGGAAGGCTTGCGGCCCCTGTGCGTAGCGCCGACTACGCGGGGGCACTTTTCGGACAACTTCTCGGACGCGGACGACTCTTGTCGTCGTAAGTCCAATATCCCCGACAGGATTCGAACCTGTAACCTTCGGCTTCGGAGGCCGACGCTCTATCCAGTTGAGCTACGGGGACTAATCGCCCTTCCTGTTGCCAGGCAGGGGGTTGTGATGGATGGTGTTCGCTTGGCACTAGATTGCGGCACCAAAGTCTTCTGGAATGGTGCCGACCGAGTTCCCAAAGACGAGCAAGGATTCTAAAGCACCACCCCCGGATGAGCAACGACGGCTCGCAAGATGGACCGCAAAAAAGGTAGTCGAGAGCCCGAGGCTTGGCCACGACTGGTTGCATGAACCGCTTCGCACCCTGCGCCGTAGGGACTTGTCCTTGTCGCAAGCTGGTGTGGACGGAGCCCTGGCCCAGGCGATGCCCGGCTTGCATGCTGGCGTAGTTGCCGCCCACCGAGTAACTGGCCAGCAGCGACTGGCCAGCGGCGGAGGATAGCCGGTCTCGCGGTAGTGGCCGTTTGTAGGCGGTGCCGGCCTGCCGGCTAGGGACGAGAATCCGGACGAACAACCGGGACAACAGGTATTACGGGGAAATTCAGCTTTTCTCGACGGACAAAAGTAGACGGCATCGAGGGTCTTTCTGCTCCTTGAGCGGCGTTTGTCACAAGGTGTTGTCTCGGACCCGATTCTTGAGC
>DATCFX010000498.1:0-1408 GCA_036509275.1 Pirellulales bacterium
AGGCTGCGCGCCGGGCCGTCCGTCGAGCACCACGAACGATTGCCGGTCGATGCGCGGCGCGCCAGGTCGGCTGACGTACGGCACGGTACGATAATGCGACTCCCAGCGACCGGGAGTGACCTCGCACGCCACGTAACCTCGCTCGCGGTTATAGAACTTCACAAACGGGTTCTCAGCCAGCACGCCGGCGGTGTCCCCTCCCGTCGGCTGGCCGTCGCCGCCGGACGTGATCGACGTGCCGACGAACTCGGTGCCCACCACCGGCGATCGGCGATCGGCCGCATTGACCTGCAGGTCGTTCACCCAGTTGCTGTGAATGTCGCCGGTGAGCACGACCGGGTTGGCGACCCGGCCTTCGGCCAGAAACTTGAGCACGCGCTGGCGATTGGCCTCATAGCCGGGCCATTGATCCATGCTGTAGGCCACGATCTCGCCGGGTTTGCGATCCACGCGTGCCATCATGACTTGCTGCGCCAGCACGTTCCAGCGGGCTGGCGAGGCTTGCAGCGTGTCGTACAGCCACTTCTCCTGCCGGTCGCCCAGCAGCGTGGCGTGCGGATCGTAGACGGCGTCGCAGGGCGGCTTGTTGCCATCGCCGCAAGGCTGATCGGTGCGGTACTGCCGCGTATCGAGCATGGCAAACGACGCCAGGCGGCCGAAGCTCTGCTGACGATACATGCGCGCGTGAGGCCCCTGCGGAAGTTGGGCTTTCCGTAGCGGCATGTGTTCGTAGTAGGCCTGGTAGGCCCGGGCGCGTCGCGCCAGATATTGAGCCTGATCCACGCCCGGCTCTTCCGACACGACGCCGGCGCAATTATTGTCGAACTCGTGATCGTCCCAGGTGACCATCCACGGAGCCAGCAGATGAGCGGCCTGCAAATGCGCGTCGGTCTTGTACTGCGCGTAGCGCGTGCGATATTCGTTCAACGACACGCACTCCGGCCCCACGTGCTTGCGCACCGCCTTGGGCCGGGTTCCGTATTCGTAGATGTAATCGCCCAGGTGAACGATCAGGTCCAGGTCTTCGCGGGCCATGTGCTCGTAGGCGGTGAAAAAGCCGTACTCGTAATGTTGGCACGAGGCAAAGGCGAAACGCAGCCGTTTGGGCAGGCTGTCCGCCGGCGGGGCGGTGCGGGCCCGGCCGCTGGGGCTCGTCTCGCCGACTGCCGTGAACCGGTAAAAGTACCAGCGATCCGGCTCCAGGCCCGGCACTTCAACGTGGACGGCGTGGGCCAGTTCGGGCGTGGCCACCGCCGTGCCGCGGGCCACGACCTGGCTCATCTTTTCATCCCGCGCCACCTCCCAGCCGACCTCGACGCTCTCGGCCGGCATGCCTCCGCCAGCCAGCGGATCGGGCGCCAAACGCGTCCACAGCACAAAGCCATCCGGCGTCGGTTCGCCCGACGCC
>DATCFX010000499.1:0-4120 GCA_036509275.1 Pirellulales bacterium
GGCCCGACGGCGGCTGTTGAGCCTCGACGGCCGGCGGCATTGCCAGCCAGGCGCTGGTGAGTGCGGCGCCCAGATATCCCCATGCTCGATGCCTCATCGCCGCGTCTCCCACTGCTGTCCAGGTTGAGCCATGATCCGATCACCGGGCTTGCGAATGCTCATTCCGCTCGTGTCGCAACAAAAACCGCCGCCCTCGCACCGGCAGTCGGACGAGGGCGGCGGTCGCGATGGTTCCCGCCGGCACGACTCACGGCCGGTACGGCAATGCAGCTTGGCAGCCGTTTTATTTCCGCAGCGTCGGCAGCAAAGCCGGCCGCGAGCCGATCTCGGGATTCTCAAGCGGCGTCTTATCGGCCTGGTCGGCGGCCGGATTGGCCGTGAAGTTCTCGACCGTGTTTAACTGGCCGTCCGCTTTCCAACTCGACCAGTTGCCCACCTGCTGACCGGTGGTGTACTGCCCTTGCACTTGGCGCTGGCCGTTGGTGTGCCACCAGACCCAGCGGCCCGATTGCTTGCCGTCGACGTACTCGCCCTGGGCCTGCTTCTGGCCGTTGGTGTGCCACCAGATGAAGTTGCCGTTGGGCACGCCCAAGCGGAAGTTGCCTTCCGACTGTTTCTGGCCGTTGCTGTACCACCAGATGGAATGGCCGTGGGCCAACTTTTCGGTCTTCTTGTCGGCCGGCGTGCTGTAGATCGCGCCTTCCATCGGGTTGTAACTGAGCTTGGCGACGCCATACGAGTAGCCGCGTTCGGCCTTCTTATGGCCCGGGGAATACGTCTCGGTCTCGATGCCCAACAGGCGGCCATCGAGGTACGTGTCCTTCACGGCCAGCTTGTTGTCGTACGTCCACTCCAGCAGTTGGCCTTCCATCTGACCGTTGTGGTAGGTCACGTCGCGGCGCTTCTGGCCGTTGGGGAAGTACCAAGTGGCCGGCCCTTCTTGGACATCGCGTTCGAACGTCCATTCGGTGATCTTGCGATCCTTCGCGTCGATTACCATCCAGAGCCCGTCGACGATACCTTCGTCGTAGCTGACTTCCGACAGGAACGGTCGCTCGAAGCCCTCGTAGGCCGGACCCGTGAACATCGTGCCCTGACCAGCCGGGAACCACCGCAGCCACTTGCCGTGCCGCTTGCCCAGCTTGAATTGCCCCTTGGCAACCAACTGGCCGTTCTCGTCCCACTGCGTGTAAGGGCCGTGATTGACGTAGTTGCCCTCGGCGTCGCGCGTCACGTAACGCTCGATTTTCACCAGCGTGTTGGGGAACCGCTCTTGGATGACTTCGTTTTCGCCGTCATCCTTGGCCGCGTCGGCCGGAGTGGCTGCCGGAGCGTCGCCAATCGGGCCCGGGGCATATTCTTCTTCCTGGGCCAGACCCAATTGGGCGTCGGCCACGAACATGCCAATGGTCAACCAGAAAACTGCACTTGCTGATTTGTAGACTGCCATGAGTCGACCTCTGGATTTCGATTCGCGTCAGCACCGGGCCTTGAGGCCCCGTGCCCAGGATAGTATGTGGCGTCCAGCCTCGATGCCGGACCACCTACCGCCTGCATGCAATGCAGCCGCCCGGGCACAAGGATTTGGTAGTCTCTTTATCGGTTCGAAGCCGGCCGAACATTTGGCTTAATTGATACCGTGAACACAACTCGAAGATTGAGTGCATCCGGCAAGCGACCTTCTTCCGTGCGGCGCAAGCACAAAGAGCGCGCCAGCACCACCAGGCGACTGGCAATTGCTAGCGCCGCTTCCGCTAGGAGAGTTTCACGCCACGAATTGGGTGCCATGCCCCCGGCCGCCGTGGGCATGTGAAGCGCGGCTGAGTCCAACGCGCATGCCCACGAGGCGTGGGCATGGCACCCACGCAAGCCGAAAGTCTCCGACCGAAATCGGCACTAGCAGCACGGTAATGAGCCGGCAAAGACGGGGGAATTCTCACGAATTCCGCTACTCGCGGCCGCTGCCTTAAAGCACACGCTTAGGCCTTATCGACCCACTGCGGCGGAGGCTCGATCTGCTCGGTGGGCTGGCCGCCGGCGTCTTTGCGGCCGCTGCCGGCCAGGCGGCTGTTGGCCCGCACGCTCATGTCGTGGTCGCAGGCAATCTGGCAGCTCAAGCGGATGCCCGACAACCCGCGGGCCGTCAGCACTTGCTTTTCGGCGGCGGTCATCTTGTCCGGCTCACCGGAAATGAACTCGACCCGGCACGTCGTGCAGCGGGCGTTCCCGCCGCAAGCGTGCAACTGGTCGATGCCCGCGTCCTGTTCCAGCGCCAATACCAGGCGTTTGCCCTGCGGCACTTCGAACTCGCCGACCCCTTCCACTGACAGCTTAGGCATGTGCTTCTCCCGTTAGAGCGATCTCGGCCACGCGCGAGCCCATTCTATCGCTTCCGCCCGCCACCGGCAGGGGGCGGCAACCGGGCAGTATCTTAAGAATCCTATCTTAAGAGCATGTGCGGCCCAGGTGCGTCCGGGAATTGGGCCGCCCTGCCGTTCTCGCAAATCGATCGCTTCGGTGTGCCGATTTCAATTTTCATCCAGTTGGCGGTGCAATGGCTATCCGTTTGCCGCTGGAAAAAACCCGGGTAAGGCCATAAAATCCGCGATTGAGGAGAATCTTGACTCGCTAGCGGTGTCATCTATGCGGTGGAGGAATAAAACGTGGCGATGGTAACACGATCGCAGCGGCGGCCGTCGGACTCGCCGGTCGACACATATTCGTTCACGCTCCTTCTTTCCGGATTAGATCAGATAACGGATGAGGTTGAGCGAGCCGTCTATTCGGCGGGTTGTGATGATGCGCTGCTTGGAACTACCGATGGCCAGGCATTTCTGAATTTCGACCGCCAAGCTAGGTCGATGGTCGAAGCCATTCAGAGCGCGATCAAAGACGTAGAGCGCAGCGGGATCGGGATTAAGGTAACGCAAGTCGTGCCACCCGGTGACCGCGAGATCCAACTGTTTAATGCATTGCTCAAGCTGCGAGCTGACAAGCCCGAGCTTAGCGAACTCGGACCGGATTTTGCTGGTCTCGTGGAAGCTATTTTCAAAAGCCTCGCACGGTAAGACTCGGTTTTGGCCCGCACGCAATCTTAAGGCACTGCTGGCCACCGTAGCCGTCCCGCTCCGTCGGGACGCAGCTCCCTCACGAGCGGGGATACTACGGTTTCGTCGCGGCCGGAACGTAATTCAGCGTGTAATACGCCTCGGCGTGCAGCAGCGGCCGGCCGGACTTCGAGCGCACGCCATCGAGATGTAACTCGTGGACGTGGCCGGCCTGGAGCCCGTCGACGACCAATCGCACGCGCAGGCCGTCGGCCGAAACCGTCGCCGCTTTGAGCTTGGGCGTGGTGGCATCGACTTCCGGACTGCCGTACGTCTTGTGATAGATGTACGTGTACGTCGACATGGAATACGAGGCGACGCTGGCAGCCGCTTTGCGCTCAAGGGGCTCGGTGAACGAAAGCTCGAAGCCGTCGCTGGCCGCGTGCATTGCGAGCACCTCGAACGGGCGTCGGCCGGTCCAGACTAGCCGCTGGAGCGCGTAAGGCTGCGGCCCGCGCGAACTCCAGCCCCGATTGGTGCCGCCCACGAGCAGCGATCCGTCGGGCGCTTGCAGCAGCGGCAGGTTGCCCGAGGCAAAACCCTGTCGAAACGGGAAGCACGCACCCTGGTAGCGGCCGTTGACGCGTTCCAGATCGACCCGCATCAGCGTGCTGTGGGATTGATCGGCAACCAGCATCTGGCCGGCAAAGGGCCCGAACTTGCCGCCGCTGGTGTCGCACACAATGCCGCTGGCCGACTGCCCCATCTTGGGATACGGAAACAGGATGGCCGGCGGCAAGAGTTGCGGAATCCGCGCCGCTTCTTTCATCCAGCGACCGCCGCTCTCCGGCTCGGCCGGCCGGGGACCCATGTTCGGCGCCCGGTCGTACCAAACGTTGCTCTCCGGATTTCCCTGGAACGAGCCGGGAGCCAGGTGCCGCAGCGTGCAGACTCCGTTCCAAGGGCCTTGGTTATCCGTATAAAACATGTCGCCGGCGGCGTTCATGCCGATGCCGCCGGGAGAACGCAGCCCACTGGCCGTGGGCACGAGCTTGCCCTCGGGCGTGACGCGC
>DATCFX010000500.1:0-1337 GCA_036509275.1 Pirellulales bacterium
ATAAACCGCCAGCAACGTCTCCAGGGCATCTTGCGATTCGCCGCCGGTGACGGCCGGCGGCTCGAACTTGCGAGCCCAGATCGGGTGCATCTGGTAGTCGTACTGCTGGGCCCAAGCCGGCTGCGGTTCGGGCAATTGTGCCAGCAGCAGGAAATCCCCCAGCCGCACCAGGGCCTGCCGGTACTTCGAGTCATGATAGATATCGAGCGCATCGTGGAGCACCGCCGCGACGTTGCCGGCGATGTTGTCGTTCAGCGTGTACATGTCCCAGTAGTTCTTCTGCCGGCCTTCGGTTCGCCAGTCGTAATTCGGAAAACTGGCTTTGACGATCGGCTGCGGCGCGACCGGTCCAGTCCACACCTGTGGAAACCCGCCGTTGGGAAACTGCGCGGCCAGCAACGCGTCGAGCGCCGTCTGCACCGCGGCGTGGACGTTTTCATCTTTGAACTCGAGTGTCCGATCCAGCTGCGCAAGCATGCGGATGGCCGCCTGCGAAATGCCGTCGTCAAGCGTCGAGTTGTTCGCTCCGCGGCCGCGGCCGTTGCGATATTGCGCGACGTGCGTGCCGCGCGGGTTGAAGTCGATCGAGTTCGTCCAACCGCCCGACGCGAGCTGGCCGTACAGCAGGGCCTGGCCGGCCTGCTTCGCGGCGTCGAGATAGAAGCGGTCGCCGGTCGCCTCGAACGCCCGCAAATAGGCCAGCCCGACGGTCGGCGTGCCGGGCGGCTGCACCCAGATCTGATCGGCCGTGGCGGGGCCTTCGCCCCATCGCTGGCTCAAGTCCAGCGAGTAGTGATAAACATAGCCGCCATGCGCTGCGACCTGCGAAAGATAGTATTCCGCCGCCCGGCGCATGGCCGCCCGGGCTTCATCCCGCAGCGGCCGCTCGGCAGCGCCGGCTGGGTGGCCAGCACTCCAGCCGGCGACCACACAGACGGCAAGAGCGACAACAGCCCGTCGCCGGTTCCCGGTCATAGCGCGAGCCATTGCACGGCTCTCCGAAAAAAAGGGTGGCAACGGGGAACTACTACTGAAACGGACATTTATAGCATGTCCTATTCTCTGATCTCTTGCCACTGGTCTCTGTTCAAATCGCATCGCATCACATCCGTGCCGACGCGTCGCCGTAATCGTCTTGCTCCGACGAGGCGCAGCAGCGCAACTTGGCTTGACCCTCGTAGCGGTTATCCCGCGAGCCCGCATCCCGGCGGAGCGGGATGTCTACGGTCTACACTTCCGCGGCCGGTATCCCCTCGGCCAGCGGTTGTTCGCCGCAGCCAACGAGCCCAAGCAGTTCGTCCGTATCGAAGGCGGCGACCACAATGATCCGCAGCCCG
>DATCFX010000501.1:0-1359 GCA_036509275.1 Pirellulales bacterium
CGGTCGATCCGGCCGCGAACCGTACTGAATGCCGCTCTGGCGGTCAAGATCGATCAGGTAGCAGCAACTCATGGACGTCGATTGCTTGAGCGTGGGACTTCTGGTCGCCGATCATCTCTGCGCCCCGATCGCGCATCTGCCGGCTGCCGGCGAATTAGTGCTGGCCGATCGGCTCGAGTTGAATATCGGCGGCTGCGCGTCGAATGCCGCGATGGATCTGGCCCGCGTGAGCGTCAAAGTCGGCGTCGTCGGCTGCGTGGGCCAGGATGCCTTCGGCCGGTTCGTGCTGGATACGCTCGCGGGCGCGGGCGTCGAGATCAGCAGCATCCGGCAACTCGCGGGCGTCGGCACTTCGGGAACGCTGATCGTCAATGTCGCCGGCCAGGACCGCCGCTTCATCCATGCCATCGGCGCCAACGGCCATTTGACGGCCGCCGACATTCCACGCGATCGCATGCGCCGGGCCAAAGTGCTGTACGTCGGCGGATACTTTGTCATGCCCGCCTTGGACGCCGACGAACTGGCCCAACTCTTTCGCGAAGCACGGGCGGCGGGCGTGACGACCGTGCTCGACGTGGTGCTCCCAGGGCCGGGCGACTACTGGCCGGCGCTGGAGCGCTTGCTGCCCGAGTGCGATGTGTTTCTCCCCAACAACGACGAGGCGGCCGTCATCACGGGGCTGACCGATCCGCACCAGCAGGCCGAGCGCTTTCGCCGTGCCGGCGCCGGCACGGTCGTGATTACCTGCGGCGAGGCCGGCACCGTGCTGGTGACCGAAGGGCTGCGCGTCCAGGCCGCGGCCCATCGCATGCCTTATGTCGGCGGCACCGGGGCTGGCGACGCTTTTGACGCCGGCTATATCGCCGGGCTGCTGGAAGGCGGCGATCCGCTGCGGTGCCTGGCCTGGGGCAGCGCCCTGGGAGCCAGTTGCGTCCGCTCGATCAGCGCCACCGACAGCGTCTTCACCCGTCCCGAGGCCGAGCAGTTCATCCGCGACCATCCGCTGGAGTTGACGCGGTGGTAGAGGCCGGGAGAGATGAGGAAGACGGAGTGATGATTGATGAGTGATGATTGCCGGAGCTGTCGCCAGCCGGCAGGCCCCGTCAATCATCACTCATCAATCATCATTGCCTTTCTGCTATACTGGTCGAACTATTCTTTCGAACCGCCCCGCCTGACTGTGATCGTTTGCCATGACTCGAGTTGCGATTCTGGGTGCGACCGGCTATTCGGCCTTGGAGCTGATCAAGATCCTGCTGCGGCACCCAAACGTCGAAATCACGGCGGTCACCAGCCGGCAAGAAGGCCATCCGCCCTTGGCGATGGTGCATCCGTCGCTGGCCGGGCGACTGGAACTGC
>DATCFX010000502.1:0-4877 GCA_036509275.1 Pirellulales bacterium
CAGCGGCCGACGCGGGCCAGTCGCTGCCCAGCGATTCGCAACTCAAGGCGGAGCTGGACAAGGTCATTGCGTTCACGCGCGCACGCCATCTCGCCCCGCAGCTTCCAAGCGCCGAAGCCGGCACCGGCAACAACGCCTGGCAGATCGTGCATGGAGCGCTGTGCTATGGCAATGAGCTGGAGCTAAACGTCAACGGCAAGCTGGTGCCGGTGATCGATTACCTGTTTGATGGCGGGCCGCTCAAGGGCTGGAACCTGCAACCGGCCGCAAAAGGGCTGGAAAGCGTGATGGACCCCGGCACAAAGGTCGGCGAAGGCCACAAGGACCAGTGGATCGGCTACCTCAGCCAGTGCGGCGTAAAGCTCGACCATCCTGTCAAGGTGGGCAGCCGCACGTTCACTGTCCGCGACATGGTGACCCAGGCTCAGTGGAGCGTGCATGATGGAATGGAAGCCACCTGGACGCTGATGGCCCTGAGCACCTATCTGCCGCTGGACTCGACGTGGAAAGCGAAAGACGGCAGCCAATGGACGATCGAGCGGCTGGTCGCCATCGAGGCCGCGCAAAATATCAATGAGAGCGCCTGCGGCGGCTCGCACCGACTGTATGGCATGGCAACCGCGCTGCGGCATTACCGCGCCGGCGGCAAGCCGCTCACCGGTGCCTGGCTGACGGCCCAGGAAAAGATCGACCAGTGCATCGCCCTGGCGCAACAGAACCAGCAGCCCGACGGCTCCTTTTCGACCAACTATTTCCAGCGCTCCAGCACAAGCCCCGACATTGCGTTGCGGTTGAACACGACCGGCCACACGCTTGAGTTCCTGGCCATGGCCTTGGACGATCAGCAACTCACCGAGCCCTGGGTCGTTCGGGCAGTGGTCTATCTCTGCAACCTGTTGGAAGGGACCCAGGAACTGCCGCTGGAGTGCGCGGGTCTCTATCACGCCACGCACGGCCTGCGGCTGTATCGCGAGCGCCGCTTCGGACCGCCGCCGGCAATCGCTGCCCAAGCCAAGCCCGTTTCCGTCGCCAAGGCGAAGCCGGGCAAATAGTCCCGGCTTCGCATCTGAAATCGCGAGGCTTGCGCGCCAGGCGGCTCGATCGCTGCGGCGGAATTCGCACGAATTCCGCTACAGTCTTTGGGAATCGCAACCCTTCCGCTGCTGACCTTCGAAAAGGCGACCTGGCGTGCCCGCGCCGGTTGGTTTTGCATTGGCACGCGCAATGCATCTTCAAGAAACCTGCTGCTTTTACTTTTCAGGTCGAGCCCGGACTGCCGCGAGAGTGCGTTTGGCTGTGTGGGTAGCTCGTCGCCTTCAGCAGGGGGAATTTAATATGCGTTGCTTTTCAATGTATCTGACGGCTGCGGCCCTAGTGGCGTGGAGCACAGCCGGTGTCATGGCCGCTCCCGGTGGCGGAGGCGGCGGAGGTGGTGCTGCTGCTGGCGGCGGTGCTGCTGGCGGGGGTGGTGCTGGCGGGGGTGGTGCTGCCGGCGCAACCGGTGGGGCCGCCATGGGTGCAGGTGGAAGGTCCGGGGCGTCCGGTTCGGCTCAATCCAATGTCGGCGCCGGTCAAAAATCGGCCGGCGGGGGCGTTCAATCGTCCGCTAAATTCGGTTTCGGCGCGGGCGGCAACGCCGGCAGCTTTGGCTTTGGGCCCAAGGCAGGCGGCGGCGCGAGCGCCAATATGGGCCAGGCGGGCAGTTCGGGCGCGGCCGGACGCAGCGGCATGCACTCAGGCGCTCGCGGTGCGGGGGCAGCCGGTTCGCCGGCAGGCATGAACGGCGCAAGCAATGGCAGCGCCATGTCCGGCACCAGGGGCAGCGCCAGCCGTAACGCCGGCACCAATGCCGCCAACCGGACCGGTTCGAATTCCACAGCCGGCACTGCCCGCGCGGGCACCGCCGGTGCCGCGTCGAATTCCGGGTCAGCACCGGGTGCGAGTAGCGGGACGACGGGTGGCTCGACGGGTTCAGCGGCTGGCAGCTCAAACATTTCTTCGTCCGGCAACTCTGGAAATGCCACGGTAGGGAGCAATGTCTTCTCTACCCAGAGCGGTTCTGGTCAAGGTCTCGGCAACATGGGCTCCAACCGCGCGAGCACGAGTGGAACTGCCAATCTAGGAAGCAACGGCGCGAGCACGAATGGCACCGCCAATCTAGGAAGCGACGGCGCGAGCACGAATGGCACTGCCAATCTAGGAGGCGACGGCGCGAGCACGAATGGCACGGCTAACTTGGGTTCCGACGGCGCGAGCACCATCGGAACCGCCAACCTGGGTTTTACCGGAGCCAATACGCCCGGCGTCGGCCTGTCCGGGGCCGGTGCCAACGCGGCCGCCGCCGCCAATAGCGGCAAAACCTCGATCGCTTCCGGATCGAATCGGACTGGAACCGGAACGGCCAATGCCGCCACCGGCACGGCCCCTGCCACGGGGCTAGGAACGACACCCTCCGCGGCCGCCGCCAACAGCGGTGCGACCTCGATCGCTTCGGGCTCGAATCGGACTGGAACCGGAACGGCCAATGCCGCCACTGGCGCGGGGCTAGGAACGACAAACTCCGCAGCCGCGGCCAATAGCGGCAAAACCTCGATCGCTTCCGGCTCGAATCGGACAGGGTTTGGAACCGCCGGCACGACCGGTAGCGCCAATACCGGCACCGGGACGGCGGCCGCTGGCATGGCTGGCACCGCTGGGACCGGGGCAGCGACGACTCCCTATGGCACCGCGGGCACGAGCACTACCTCTAGGACCTCCTTCGGTCAGGCTCCCACCGCCACGACCTCGACCACGCCATTCGGTGCGGCCGGGACGACGGGTGCCGCCACGACCGGCGGCAAGACGACAACGAAAACCGGTAGCAGTGCTACTGGTTCGTAGCAGTCAACGTGCTGCTGCAAATTCCGCTCAGACGGCCGGCAATTGCCGGCCGTCTTTTCTATCTTTCTCGAATCTCGGCGTGCTTGTGCGGATAGCGCTTCAAGCGGCAATTTCGCTACAGCCGATAAGAGCCAAAGAGCGGCGGTCTTTTTCTCGCATCCGGGGTGTTCTGACTCACTGCTGAACACGCCGCACGCGAAGCGCTTCGAGCACGGGGGACGAAAGCCATGCGGCGCATGCTGATCATCGCGGCAATTCTGCTGGCGCCCGGCTGGCTCTTGGCCGATACGTCGTTGCCCGAGGCCGTGAAGACGTCGCAGCGC
The DNA here is from genome assembly GCA_036509275.1 of Pirellulales bacterium. GTDB lineage: Bacteria > Planctomycetota > Planctomycetia > Pirellulales > PNKZ01 > DATATB01. Next base: position 3,204 of record DATCFX010000502.1, read on the forward strand.
GAGTTTTCGATCCCTTACGACCTGGATGCATGGGATCCCGGCGGTGAAAAGCCGGTCGCCGTGCAGTTGCACTTGTCGGAAGATCATGGCGTGAACTGGCGCGTCTATAGCAAGGCGCCGGCCGAGAGCGGCGCGTTCGATTTCCGCGCCCCGCAGTTGGGCGAGTACTGGTTCGCGGTTCGCACGGTCGACAGCAACGGCAAGCTCTGGCCCGACAACACCCCGCGGCCCGAGTTGCGAGTGCTGGTCGAGCCGCTGCACGCCGCGCAAGCGGTCACGGCGGGCTACCCGGTTAATCGCATGCCACAGGGCACTCGGGCGCGAATGGTCAATTCGCTCTCGTTCGAGTTGGATTACGACGTGCAGGCCCTGGACGACGCGTCGCCCGCGAAGGTCGAACTGTGGTGGACCGGCGACGGCGGCGTGACGTGGAGCCTGTTCGGACTCGACGACGATAAACGTAGCCCGATGCTCGTGACCGCCGAACACGAAGGCTTGTACGGTTTTTGGATGGTGATCGAAGGCTCGAGCGGCCTGCGGGGCAACGCGCCCAAGGCGGGCGAGCTGCCGCAGGTGTGGGTCGGCGTGGATATGACCAAGCCGGCCGCCCGCGTCGTGGCGGCCAAGCTGGTGAGCGGCCAGGCGGGCGACCAGATCCAGGTTCGCTGGGAGGCAGGCGACGCCTTGCTGTCGAAGACGCCGGTATCGTTGGATTACGCGGTCAGCCCGACCGGCCCCTGGACGCCGCTGGCCGTGGACATTGAAAATCGCGGCTCGTACTCCTGCCGCATCAATCAACACTTGCCGCGTACGCTGTACGTTCGCCTGCACGTTCGCGACGAAGCCGGCAACGAACAGTTGGCCCAGCTCAATTCGCCGCTCAGCGTCGTCGCCAGCGCGGGTCAAGCGAAAGCTCCCGCCGCGGCCGCCAACACGGCCAAGGGCAACCGCTGGCTCGGCCTGTTCCGCTAAGGATCGGCCGAAAAATAACTTCGGTTTTTCCCGGCCCCTCACCCTGCCCTCTCCCGCCAGGGGAGAGGAGTTGCGGAGAAGTTATTTTTTCGTCGATCCTAAATCGAGCGGCGTGGCGCCTCCGTGCGGCCGACTAAATCCAGACGCTCGTCGGCACACGGAAGAACGCGGCCAGCTTGGCGATGTTCGCCTTGCTCAATTCTCGGCGGCCCGACAAGACGTTGGAAATCGTCGCCCGGGCAATGCCAGTGCCACGCACGACGTCCGCCTGGACGATTCCGCGGGCGTCGATGAGATGCGCGAGCATGTCAGCGTGCGACACTTCCGGCGTAGCAAAGCCCTGCTCCAACTCGTAGCGTTCGACCAGCATCCCCAGGACGTCAAAATAGTCCTGCTCGTCGAGGGTTAATTCGGCCTTGCTCATTAACGTGTTCAGCGTCTTGTAGGCCTTGTCGGCACCGGCCTTGTTGCGGATTGGGCGCAAGGGCGTGATACGAACCAAAGCATCCCAGTCGCTGCCGGTTGATCGATTCGCGTTGCCGGCGGCCCGGCCCGTATCGGCAACGCGCTTTGCGACTCGGCTCATGAGCAGCCCTCCTTTACGCCGCCTCCGCCGTGCCCAGCAGCTTGGGTAGCAGCACTTCGGCGGCCAGCCGCTTGTAGTCTTCCGCACCGTTCGAGTCGGGCGCGTAGTGGAAGATC
>DATCFX010000503.1:0-5098 GCA_036509275.1 Pirellulales bacterium
CGAGCCCCTCCAAACGCTGGTCGATGCGCTGACGGGGCCAGCCGAGGTAACGGGCCATCAGCGCGGCGTTGTTCCGAGCCGAAAGGTGCGGAAAGAGGCCGCCATCCTGAATGACATAGCCCATCCGCCGCCGCGCGTCGAGCAGGTTAGCGGCGTTCAATGGCTGACCGTCAAACAGCACTTGCCCGCGGTCAGACCGCAGCAGTCCGATCATCAGCCGAAGCAAAGTCGATTTGCCGCAGCCGCTGGGACCCAACAGCACGGTTGTTTTTCCGGGCACTACGGCTAAGTCCGTCGGGCGGAGCGCGGACGAAGAGCCGTAGGCCTTCGACGCCCCGCGAAGCTCGATGGAAGCGGGCATGTGGAACTTCTTCAGCGCAGAGCAGGTGTGACGCGGGCTGCCAAGCGATCACGCTGGCGGCGGCAACAGCGGCTTTTTTAGTCCAGTAGATACGACTAAGCCTGAATTCTAGCGGCTGCGATCAGGGCTGCCCACTCACATCGCTGACGAGATCCTTCGGCGAAGCCGTTTAAGGAAGTTACGTCCACGCACCTGTGCCGACTTTCATAAGATCAAGTCCATGGACCTCAGCCCGCTTCAGACGTTTTGAGTGGGCTCCCTCGTTGCCGCCAGGCTGGCCTTCATGTAGTCGCGATTCAAGCGCGCGATGAAATCGATGCTGATCCCCTTCGGGCAGACCGCTTCGCACTCGCCGTGATTGGTGCAGCTTCCGAAGTCGAGATCGTGCATGGCGCTGACCATCCTTAATGCCCGTTGATGCCGCTCGGGCTGGCCTTGCGGCAACAGCCCGAGGTGCGAAATCTTGGCCGCCGTAAAGAGCATGGCCGAGGCATTGGGACACGCCGCGACGCAGGCCGCGCAGCCAATGCAGGCCGCCGCGTCCATCGCACGTTCGGCAGCCTGCTTGGAAACCAAGATCGCGTTCGCCTCCGGTGCGCTGCCCGTGCGGGCTGAAATAAAGCCGCCGGCTTCGATGATTCTGTCCAGTGCGGTGCGATCGACCACCAGGTCTTGAACAACCGGCAGCGCCCGCGCGCGGAAGGGCTCAACCGCTAGCGTGTCGCCGTCGCAAAAATGCCGCATGAAAAGCTGGCAGGCGGTCGTCAGCCGCAACGGCCCTTGCGCCACGCCGCCAATCATGAACCCGCAGCTACCACAGATTCCCTCGCGGCAATCATGATCGAAGGCGATCGGCCGCTCGCCCTGCACAATCAGCCGCTCGTTGAGGACGTCGAGCACTTCGAGAAACGACATGTCAGGACTGACGTCGTCGACTGGATAGGCCACCAGCCGGCCCGCATCGCTCGCTGATGCCTGCCTCCAAACTCTCAAGCTCAGCTTCATTACTTGTAGCTCCGTTGCGTCGGCTTGACGTACTCGAACGCCAGCGGCTCCTTGTGCAGTACCGGCGGCCGACCGACGTCGGTAAACTCCCAGGCCGAAACATGGCTATAGCGCTCGTCGTCGCGCAGGGCCTCGCCCTCGGGCGTTTGATGCTCCTGGCGGAAATGGGCGCCGCACGATTCGTCGCGGTCTAAAGCGTCGTGGCACATCAACTCGGCGAATTCCATGAAATCGGCCACTCTGCCGGCGTGCTCCAGAGCCTGGTTCAACTCGGCGCCGACGCCGGGCACCTTAACAACGCGCCAAAACTCCTCGCGCAGCTCGGGGATGCGGGCCAACGCCTGCTTCAGCCCAGCCGCGTTGCGCGACATGCCGCACTGGTTCCACACCAGCTCGCCCAACTCGCGGTGGATCGAATCGGCCGACCGCCGGCCGCCGGCTGACAGAAGCTTTTCGACGCGCTCGGTTGCTTCCCACTCAGTCTGCCGGAACGCCTGATGGCCCGACGGAAGCCGATCGGTGGGCGATATGCCGGCCAAGTAGTCGCCGATGGTATACGGCAGAATAAAGTAACCGTCGGCCAGCCCCTGCATCAGAGCGCTGGCGCCCAGGCGGTTCGCGCCTTGGTCAGCGAAGTTGGCCTCGCCCACGACAAACAGCCCCTGCAGGTTGCTCATCAGGTTATAGTCGACCCACAGTCCGCCCATGGTGTAATGGATCGCCGGATAAACCCGCATCGGCCGCCGGCAGGGGTTGTCACCCGTGATGCGCTCGTACATCTCGAACAGATTTCCATAGCGCTGGCGGACCACGTCGTCGCCGAGCCGCGCAATGGCATCGGCAAAGTCGAGATACACGCCGCGCCCGCCCGGCCCCACGCCGTGCCCTTGGTCACAAACTTCCTTGGCGTTGCGTGAAGCGACATCGCGTGGCACCAGGTTGCCGAAGCTCGGATACTTGCGTTCGAGGAAATAATCGCGATCGGCTTCGGGTATTTCGCTCGGGGGGCGAGCATCGCCGGCCTGCGTAGGCGCCCAGATGCGGCCGTCGTTGCGCAGCGATTCACTCATCAACGTGAGCTTGCTTTGATGCTCGCCGGAAACGGGAATGCACGTGGGGTGGATCTGCGTGAAACAGGGATTCGCCAGCAGGGCACCGCGGCGATATGCCCGCCAGATGGCCGTGACGTTGCTCGCCTTGGCATTGGTCGACAGATAGAAAACGTTGCCGTAGCCGCCCGTGCCCAGCACCACCGCATCGGCCGCGTGCGACGCGATGGCGCCGGTGAGCAGGTTGCGCGTCACGATGCCGCGGGCGCGGCCGTCGACCACGACCAGGTCGAGCATCTCGTGCCGCGGGTGCATCGTGACCTGTCGCAAGGCAATCTGCCTGGCCAGCGCTGAATAGCAACCGAGCAGGAGCTGCTGCCCAGTTTGTCCGCGGGCGTAAAACGTGCGCGACACCTGGGCGCCGCCGAACGAGCGATTAGCCAAATAGCCGCTGTACTCGCGAGCGAACGGCACGCCCAGGGCGACGCACTGGTCGATAATCGCCATGCTCAATTCGGCCAGGCGATAGACGTTGGCTTCGCGGCTGCGAAAATCGCCTCCTTTGACCGTGTCGTAAAAGAGCCGGTAGACGCTGTCGCCATCTCCCTGGTAATTCTTGGCGGCGTTGATGCCGCCTTGCGCCGCAATCGAATGCGCCCGGCGCGGGCTGTCGTGGAAGCAAAAACAGTTCACGTCATAGCCGAGCTGCGCCAGCGTCGCCGCCGCGGCCCCACCGGCCAGTCCAGTGCCGACCACGATGACCTTGTACTTTCGCTTGTTCGCCGGATTGACCAGCTTCATCTCAAACCGGTGCTTGGACCACTTTTGATCGATCGGGCCGGAAGGGATTTTGGGGTCGAGTTGCACCGCTCGCGAACTCCTACTCCACGACACCAGCCAACACGGCGAGTGGGATCGAAATATAGCCGGCCGTGATGGCCGCCGCGACGACCGGCGCCAAGCCGCGTCGTAGCCACCGGTAATGCGGGCTGCTGACGCCCAGCGTATGGAGCAAGCTCCAAGTACCGTGATAGAGGTGCAGGCCCAGCAAGAGCATGGCGGCGATGTACACGGCCGATATTGTCGGCGATTGGAAGGCTTGCACCACGTTGCGATAGACGTCGGTTTGACTGTAGCCCGGCCCGGTGGTGAGGAACGTGAACATCGCCAGATGGTAAATCACGTAGAGCAGAACGAACGGGCCGCTGATCGCCATGGTGCGCGCGGCGTAGTTGGTCTCGATGTCGCGTTTGACCGCATAGGGCGCCGGTCGTGCCCGACGGTTGGCGATCACGAGCTGGACCGAGGCGACTAGGTGCAGCACCAGCGCCGCCAGCAGTCCGATCCGGGCCGGCCAAAGCAATTCAGGCGTGCGTCGAAGCAATGCCGCGTAGTCGTTCAGCGCCTCCGCGCCAAGAAAGATCTGCAGATTGCCTGCCAAATGGCCGACGACGAAGACCAACAGCACCAGCCCCGAAACGGCCATGACCACCTTCTTGCCGACGGTGGTGCGGTAGAACGCGACGAACCGGTTCGGCGGACGGCGATGCGCGGGTCGATCTTTGATTTCAGTCGCCGGATTCATTCACATCATGCTGGGCGGAGGGTTGCGGTCCACTGCGACAGGTCGTCGTCCGTAAGCATTTCGGCCGAGCGTCAGACCGAGAACTCCGCGAAGGCCAACCGAGACATGCACGAGGTCCTGGACGTCCATGACGCGTTCGCCGATCAGGACAAAGCCGTCTTGCGGCCTGCTTACGGTGGACTACTTTCAAGAGATCATTATCCCGCCCCCGCCGGAATCCGCCACACCTGATCCGTCGCACGGGCAGCAAGAAATAGTGCAGCGTTCAGGGTTTCCTGCCTTTTACCGCAATCTGTCGATCATGGCCGCCCAGCCCGTCAGACCCGCCAAAAAAAGTTCGATTAGTGTCCTGTCGCCCCGGTCACCTGTTTGTTAAAGATTTCAATAAGCGGTAATGCATGCATCGTATTTCATGGAATGATTGAATCCGGCCTACTGGTGGACACGACCAGGCCGAATTCAATCTTCAGCGTGAACTAGGGCGCAAGTCTCTGATAGGTAAGAGAATGCGTACGTCCCGGGGCCGCCTTGCGGCGGCCCAGGGACACATCTCTGCCTGGCTCAGGCGATAAAGTGGGGCGACTGGGGGCTTTTCAATAGCTAACCGCCTCCGTATGTGACAGGAACTGCCTGCGCCCCGGCCCACCTCTACCAACCCCGCGGCCCGGACGGCCGACGGGGCTGGTAGAGGTGAAGCCAAGGCGAAAAGTTTCGTTCTCGTCTTTCGGGTAATCAACGAATCCAGCGGCAACGGCACCAACGGCCGCAGCGGTGCCCATGATGATGGGCGGAAGCATTTCCCGGGGCCAGCAGCCAGATGGCTACCAGAACGATTCCGACGACGACGACCATGTCCATGAAGTGATCCTGAGTTTCAAGGGAAAGCGATGCAATCCGACCGGAGGTCGAACGGTGGATGAGCCGGTTCACTAACGGACAGCAGCTTGGCTCTGAAACGATTCCCAGGACTGCTGCAGCTCCTGACGCAGTTGACTAATACGGCCGGCCGTCAGCCCGACCGTGCGGGCCAGGGTGGTGGTCGTCTCGCCTCGGGCCAAGGCGCGTGCGATCTTGCACTTGCGGCTTCCGAGCGAATCG
>DATCFX010000504.1:0-3900 GCA_036509275.1 Pirellulales bacterium
CGCATCCTTGAGCGGAGTCTTGTCAAACTGCAGCTCGGCCGCCTCGTCCAGGATCTTGAGCACGCCGGCCCGGTTGGCGCTGACCGGGTCGAACCAGATCGGGTCGTAAGGACCGGAAATGCCGCCCATGCTTTCCACTGCGCGTTCCACTGGCCACCAATTTGGCGACAGGAACTTGGACACTTGCTCGTGTACCGCCATCCGCTGCCGGATAAAGAGCAACTCGCCGACCACTTCGATACTGCCTCGGCCGCTCCCCCAGCTTTCCGGCTCGACGAGCTTGGGCAAGGCGGCGGCATACTGCTGGGCAATCTGCTCGCGGTCGGCATCCGCGGCGGGGGCTATGCCGCCTTCGGCATCGGGATACAGAATCTGGGCCAGCGTCCGTCCGCGAGCGGCAGCCGCGCTGGCGCCCGCGCCGGACTCCGGTTTATCGGCCTTGGCCGGCGCCTGCTCGGCCGCGCGGGCGTAGAAGCGGGGGAGGCGATATGCAAACACGATCAGCTCATCCTCCGCCGGCTCGTTACTGGATGGATCGCCGGGATGCTCTGCGCACAGCTTTCGCAGGGCCTCGAGCGACTGCTCGAGCTTCAGGTGCGCACGTGTGGATTGCGAAACTACGAGTGCTCCGGCGCTAGCCAACTGCCGAATCATTCCGTTGCCGCCAGCCTCTACCCAGGACCTGGGATCGACGAAGACGGTCGACAGCTCGCATAAGGTTTCGTACTCCTGCTTCAATCGTCGGTGCGGGGTGACGGCCGTGCGGCTGCCGAGGCTACGAATGGGGTAGACGCGAGTTTCCAGCAGCCTTTCGCTCTCGCTCTCCGAAGTGATCAGCAGCATCCCGTCGTGTACGGCGGCAGCCAGCTTCAAGTCGTCCAGCAGCAGTTTCAACGCCTTGCTCAGTCTGATGTTGCGCAGCTTGCGCGTGAAGCGAATCTTGTCGGGCTTGATCCCGGCTTCTTCCAGCGAACGCGAGTCGACCACCGCAAGAATCTTGCACTGGCTGCTGATTTGCTCGGCCAGCTCAGCCAGGTTGACATTGAGCAGATCGAGCTGGACCGGTTTGCCGAGCGCCGCGTAGACCGCGTCGGACAATCGCTGCGTGGAGCTTTTTAAGGGCGCGGCCGGCTGGTTTGGGGTGGGAGCGAACTGCGCATCGCGTACTGCGCGCAGTTCCGCGAACATGTCGGCAATCCGCTCCTGGATCCGCGCGGTTTGCGGCACGACGATCGCCCCGGGAAATCGGTGGATCGGGTCCCCGCTTACTTCCCACGTCGTGGGATTGACTGTGCTCGTGATGAGTTCGCTCAGTGAAGCATAGTCAGGCGCATACTTTCGTCCTGGAACTCGCAATTCAGCCGGCGGAAACAGCAGGTCTTCGACCGGATAAATCACCGGCTCGGTCAGCGTCTCAGATTCCGAAACGGTCGTGACGATCAGTCCGTCATTGCGAATCAGCCAGGTCAGTTCCAACTGCCCAAGCATGAGATCCAGGGCTTGGCGAAGGGTCGCGCCTTTCAGTTTGAACGTGACGGGCAAGTCCAGCGTGACGCCGGCCTCTTCCAACGCTTTGCCGCGGACTTGCACCGAAACGTGGTATCGGGCCTTGATCTTTTCGATCACCTCCCCAAGCGGCGTCTTGTCAAACTGCAGCTCGGCCGCCTCGTCCAGCACCTTCAGCATCGCGGCCCGATTGGCGCTGGCCGGGTTGACCCAGATCGGGTCGTAAGGCCCGGCCGCCGCAGTTGGCGAGCTGATCGGGCAGATCGCTAGCACCGTGGCCAACGACGACAGCACGAGCAAGGTTCCGCGGCGTCGCACAGAAGTGCCTCCCAACAAAGAATGAATGATCCCCGCTGCCACCGGCATCTGCTATCGCGCGCCAGAAATGCCACCCATGGCCGCCATTATCCACCAGTGTGGTGCCAGGAACTTGGACACCTGCTCGTGAACGGGCAGCCGCTGCCGAATGTAAAGCACATCGCCGACGATTTCGATACTGCCCCGGCCGCTCCCCCAGCTCTCGGGCGCGACGAGCTTGGGCAGCGCGGCGGCAAGCTGCTGGGCGATGCGCTCGCGGTCGGCCTGCGAAGGGGCGACCGAGCGCGTTTGCGTCGACGTCGTCATCGGCACGGTTTCTGTAACCCGGCCAAAGTACGCTGGGAGAGCGTATGGAATAATGACCAGCTCATCCTCTGCCGGCGGCTGGTTGACCTTGTCGACTGCATCGCCGGGGTGCTCGGCCCGAAACTTTCGCAGGGCTGCAAGCTGCTCCTCGATTTCCACATGTGCCTGGGAAGCTTGCCAAACGACCAAGGCGCCGGCGCTGGCGAACACCCGTGCCGCGCCCGGCGCTTCCCCGCGATTTGCAGCGACTGCATCCGGAATCAAGGGAAGCACGCTATCGAATTCCTCGGTGAAGCGTCGCAGCGGTGTCATCGCGGTGCGGCTGCCGAGAGTGCGAATCAGATAGACGCGCGTCTCAAAGATTACCTCGCTCTGCTCTCGCGACGTAATCAGTAGCACGCCATCTTGCACGGCCCAACCCAGCTTTTGGCCTTCCAGCAAGCGGTCTAATGCATTGTGCAAGCTGAGGTTTTGCAGCCGGCGCGTGAATCGAATCTTGTCCGCGTGGATTCCAGCGTCCTCCAGCGCCCACGCATCGATCATGACGGGAATCTTGATTTGGCGGGCGACTTGCTTGACCAATTCACCCAAGTTGGCTTCCCGCAGGTCGAGTTGAACCGGCTGGCGCAACGCCGCGTAGGCCGTATCGGACGGGCGTAGCACGGCCGTCTTAATGGGCGTGGCCGGCTGATCCGTGGCGGGAGCGAACTGTGCATTCCGCGCGGCGCGCAGCCCGGCGAGCAGCTCGGCAATCTGTTCATGCACCTGCTGCGTTTGCGACAGGACCAGCGCGCCGTGGAAAGGATGAATTGGCGGCGGCCCTCCCTCCGCCCACGTCGTCGGGGCGATCATGCTTCCGATTAGCTCAATCAGCGAATCGTAATCAGGCTGAAGATACTGCCGCCCTGGAACCCGCAATTCTGGCGGTGGAAAGAGCAGGTCTTCGACCGGATAGATTACCCACTCGATCAGCGTCTCCGCTTCCGATGTGGTCGTGATCAAGAGCACGTTGCTGCGGATCACCCAGGTCAGTTGCAACGGCCGCAGGATCGAATCCAATGCCTGGCGGAGGCTGGCCCCTTTGGTCTCGAACGTGACCGGCGAGTCCAGGGCAACGCCGGCTTCCTCCAGCGCCTGACTATCAAGTTGAAGTTCGATGTGGTGTGCATGCTTGAAATCTTCGATCGCACGAGTCAGTGGACTCTGACTGAATTCAACCTCGGTCGGCTCGGCCAGTCCCTTGACGATGGCGGCCCGAGCGGCGCTGGCCGGATTGATCCAGATCGGATCGTAAGGGCCGGCCATCGCAGTTCGCGAGTTGGCCAGGCACACCGTCAGGGCGGCGGCCAACGACACCAACGCGAGCAGATTTTTGCGCAGGCGCATGCCCGTGCCTCCCGGTGAAAGGGAAATCGCCCCCGCCATCAGCATAACTTACCCGGAATCGGCCGCAAATCGCCGAGTGTGCTTGTAGGGCGACTCCCGCGGCAAGTAGATTGAACACCGGCGGCGGGCGGCCGCTGGACCGTAAAGCAGTTCATTTTCGGGGTTTGCATGGCGCGGGTCGTGTTGGCAATGTCGGGCGGGGTGGATAGCAGCGCGGCGGCGCATCTGCTCCAGGCGGCCGGCCACGAGGTGATCGGCCTGTTCATGCGGCATGGCGAGCCGGCGCCTGTGGGTCAATGTGCCGATGAAAAATTGTCGCCGCTGGCGATTGTTTCGTCGGCTCACAAGCAGGGCTGCTGCACAGCCAGCGATGCGGCCGATGCC
>DATCFX010000505.1:0-6280 GCA_036509275.1 Pirellulales bacterium
CGCCAGCCGTGCCGGCATGGTTGCCGTAGCTGAGCCAGGGGCCGTTGTCGGAGGTAAAGATCACGAGCGTGTTGTCGGCCAGCCCGTGGCGATCGAGCGCGGCGAGTACCTGGCCGACGGACCAGTCGATTTCCTGGACCACGTCGCCAAACGTGCCTTGCTCGGACTTGCCGCGAAAGGCCTCACTGGGGAAGAGCGGCACGTGCGGCATCGTGTAGGCCAGATAGAAAAAAAACGGCTCATTCTCGTGCCGCTCGATGAAGCTGACCGCCCGCTGCGTGTAGCGGCCGGTCAGGGTCGGCTGATCGAGTGGCGTGACTTCGGGATCGATCACTCGGTCGTCTTCGAACAGCGGCAGCGGCGGGAACGTGCCGGCCTTGGCCTCCGGATGATAGGGCCACATGTCGTTCGAATAAGGCAGGCCGAAGTATTCGTCAAACCCATGATGCACGGGCAAAAACTGCGGATGATGGCCCAAGTGCCATTTGCCGGCCATGCCGGTGGCATAACCGAGCGGCTTGAGCAGCTCGGCCAGCGTGGTTTCACGGGCATGGATGCCGTGGCGTGCCGAGGGCCCCAGCGCGCCGTAGATGCCGATGCGATTGGGATAGCAGCCCGTCAGCAGCGCTGCCCGCGAAGCCGAGCACACGGGTTCCGCGACGTGAAAGTTGGTGAACCGGCAGCCTTGCCGAGCCATGCGATCCAGATTCGGGGTGGTGAAGCCTTGCGCGCCAAAGCAGCCAAGATCGCCGTAGCCCAGGTCATCGGCAAACATCAGCACAATATTCGGGCGCCGGGCTTCAGCCGCTCGGGCGTCTGTCGCGACGGCGACCGCGGCCACGCCGGCGGCCAGGGCCACCAGGAAATAGAGTTGGATCGTGCAGCGGCGGCCATTGGCAGCGCGATCGGTGTTTGTGGTATTCATTGAGATTCCCGTGATGGCTGGGCAAAGTTCCACGACTGGACGATCTTACCGTCCTGCCGGCATAAGCGGATCCATTCGAATTCGAGTCTCGTCGGTTGCAGGCTGCCGTCGATGCGGAGCTGACGCAACGCCGCGTCGGTGGTGAAGCGTACTTCGTAGTCGTGCCACTGGCCGTCGAATTGCGGCTTGAACGCCGCGCGCCTTTCGGCCGAGAAGCCCGGCTCCAGGTCGGTTCCCCAGAGCACCAGCCCGTTGCGGCCTTGGCTGGCGCGCATGCGAAGCTTGAGCATCAGCCGGCCGGTGACCTCGGCGACTTTCGAGATCTGGAGCGTGGGACGATTGCTCGTGCTTTCGACGACGGCGATGTTGTCGCGGAATTCGACCTTGGCATCCGGGCCGGCGGACCAGCGATCCGCGCGCACGTAAGCCGGATTCGGCTTCGGCACCACCGCCTGGGTGTCTGCCAGGAACCCCGCGAGCAGCGTTTGAAGCTGCCGCACTTTTTCCGGCATTGACGCCGCGACGTCGCTTTGCTCGCCCGGGTCGTCGCGCAAATTGAATAACTCGTAGCGGTCCGTTTGATCTTCGTTGGCGCCAAACCTGCGGATCAGCTTCCAATCGCCCTGCCGCACGTAAGCGCCGGGCTTTGAGCTGTCGCCCGGGTTGCCGTTCAAATGCGGGAAGTGGCAGAACAGCGTGTCGCGCCCGCGGCCGGTTCCGTTCAAGACCGGAACGAAGCTGACGCCGTCGAGCTTCAGCCCGGGCTTTGGCCGCAAGCCGCACATCTCCAAGCACGTGGGATAGAGATCCGTGCTCTGAACGAGCGCATCGCTGGTGGCGCCGGCCTTCGTGACTCCGGGCCAGACGACCAGGCACGGCTCGCGGGTTCCGCCGTCGTACAAGCTCGCCTTGCCGCTGCGCAAGGGCAGGTTGCTGGTCGGCGGATCGTCCATGCCGGCTTTTTCTTTCATCTTGCGGTCGTGCCAGTCGACGCCGCCGTTGTCGGAAAAGAAGACGAAGATCGTCCGCTGGGCCAGATCAAGTTCGTCGATGGCATCGACCACCCGGCCGACGCCTTCGTCCATGCTCTGAATCATCGCGGCATAGACCGGGTTGCGCTGCGGATTCTTCGGATCGGCCGAGGCGCGATATTTTTCGACCAGTTCGGGTTTCGCGTTCCAGGGAGAATGAACGGAGAAGCACCAGTAGTTGGCGAAGAACGGCCGATCCTTGTTGGCGCGAATGAACTTCACCACTTCGTCGGCGACGCGGTCTTCGATGTGTTCGCCCGGCTTTCCCTGGACCTTTAGTTCGGGCGGGAATTTCCACGGCGCCACGTAGCTGCCCGCCGGACCAGGGCCGGAGTAGTGCGGAAAATCGACGTCGAAACCCTGGTGCAGCGGATCGTAAGGTTCGAGGCCCAAGTGCCACTTGCCGAAATGGCCCGTGGCATAGCCGGCCTCTTTCAGCGCTTCGGCCAGCGTGAAATACTCGTGCTTCAACCGCGTGGCGCTGACGGCTTGCAGCACCTTGATCGAGGCTGGCGCGTGATCCGTTAACTGCTCTTGGAAGATCGCGTCCTTGAGGTGGCACGACGGATTCGTAATCCCGATCCGCGCCGGGTACAGGCCGGTCATGATGCTGGCCCGCGTGGGCGAGCACAGCGGGCTGGCGGCATAGGCGCTGGTCAGCCGCAGCCCCCGGCGTGCCAGCGCGTCGATATGCGGCGTCTGATAATAAGTGCTCCCGTAGCAGCCCAGGTCGCGCCAGCCGAGATCATCGGCAAGTATTAGTACGATATTTGGTCTACACGGCGGATCTGCTAAATTATCGGCAAAAACGTGGCATATACCTAGGAAAAGGTTAGCTGCTACAATAATGAGTGTAGTAATTCTATGTAGCAACTGGCCTAGTAAAAATTGGGGGTGCGAATGAGCGATCCGTTTTGGAACGGGCACGGCAACGTCTCCAAACCACGGCATCAGGCATTTCGGGCGAAGTCCGTCCGCGGCGACGGATGATCGCAATATCCCCCGCCGAAGATGGCGGGTCAACTTTTTCTCCGGAATCCATGCATGGGAAGACCTCGCAAACAACGACGCAATCCACACGGCTCGGCGTGGCACTGGAAGCAGACCGATTGCTGGTACTACACGCTGCCGGGTACCAAGAAACGGATCGCCTTGTTCGATGAAAATGGCGACCGCATCCGTGGTCGCGATAATCAGGAAGTTGCCGAGCACGCCTTGGCGCGAGTGAAGGTGTCGGGCGAGCTCAACGCAGATCAAGTCTCGAACGAAGAATGGATTGTCGCCCGCGTCTGTTCTGAGTACCTGCAATATTGCGAGCGGAGCGTCGCCGCCGGTTCGATGAGCAAAAGCCATCGCAACGGTTCGGTCGCTTTTCTTAACGACTTGTGCGGCTACTGCGGAGCCCTGCCGGTCGCGGAACTCAAGAAAGGCCACATTCAAACTTGGCTCGAGAGCCATGCCGGGTGGCGATCGCAGGCCACGCACCGCGGCGTGATCGCGATCATCTTGGCCGCCTTCAACCGGGCAGAAGAAATGTTCGACGTTCCGAATCCGCTCAAGGGTCTGAAGAAGCCGGCATCGCAACCGCGGTTGCAATCGCTCTCTCCGGAGGACGAGCAGGCACTGTACGAGGCGACCGAGGAATGCTTTCGCAACTTCCTCTTCGCGGCGATTCATACGGGACTGCGTCCGTTTTGCGAGCTAGCCAAGCTGACGGCCGACCACGTTGAAGTCAGCGATCGCGGAATGATGTGGCGAGTCTATGCATCGAAGACGAAGAAAACTCGCAAGATTCCGGTCTCGGCATCCGTCGCAACGCTTGTTCGTCGGCTGTTGACGACAGCGCCGAAAGGTTCCGGCAAACCCCTGTTTCGCAATACGCACGACAAACCTTGGACGAACACCGCCGGTGTCGTGCGTTTCTTATCGCTCAAGACGAAGCTTGGCTGGGACCTCGATCCGGTGAAGGGTAAGTATTCCTGCTACACCTGCCGCCACACGTTTGCCCATCGCATGCTCTCCGGCTACTGGAACGGCGGCGTCGGGTGCTCGATCGAAACCTTGGCCGAGTTGATCGGCGACACGCCCAAGGTGGCTTTCGACCACTACGGCAAGGAATGGGGTCAGCATTACCAGGAGCCACTCTGGGCGGCAATCGGTGTGGCGAAGGTATCCGCAGCCACTTCCACGGTTAAACCCGCGAAGAGGACATCCGCCAGAGCACGATCCCAAGGTAGGACGCGCGCGAGGCCGCAATGAATTCAACTGGAAAGCGCGGCCGCCAACGCCACGGCTCGGCCTGGTACTGGAAACAGACCGGTTGCTGGTACTTCACGCCGACGGGCACGAAGAAACGTGTTCCGTTGGTCGATGAGCAAGGGCGTCGCATCCGCGGGCAGCATAGCAAGCAAGCGGCCAGTTTGGCGCTTGCTCGCATCAAGCTTCAGACCGATTGGCGGCCAGAGCCCGAAACTGATCCAGCGGCTACCGCTCTGGACATCGAACCATGGCTTGTGGCCCGCGTCTGCTCTGTGTATCTGGCTCGCGGTGAACGTCGTGTCCAAGTCGGTGCAATCGTCGCCGAGTACCATCAAAGCGCCGTTCGCTATTTGAATGAGCTTTGCAAATACTGCGGCGCGCTGCCGGTCAGTGGGCTGAAAAAAGGGCATATTCAGTTCTGGGTCGACAGCCACTCGAAATGGCGGCCCGCTACTCAACGAAACGTAATCGGCATCGTCTTGGCCGCGTTCAATCATGCCCAGGATGAATACGGCATTCGTAATCCGCTCCGCGGGCTAAAGAAGCCGCCCTCAACGCCGCGGCTGCAATCCTTCTCGCCCGAAGATGAGCACGCGCTTTACGCATCGACTGATGGGGCCTTCCAGGATTTCTTGTTTGTCGCGATCCATACCGGGCTGCGGCCGTTTTGTGAGCTGGCGAAGCTGACGGCCGACGATGTCGAACTGACACCTCGCGGAATGTTGTGGCGGGTTTACTCGTCCAAAACCAAGCGGACCCGCAAAATACCCGTGCGGCCCGAAGTTGCCGCAGTTGTGCGCCGACTCATGAAGACCGCGCCGCGCGGCTCAAAAACTCCGCTTTGGCGAAACTCGCAAAACAATCCTTGGAAGAAGGTCACCGGCAGGGCTCGGTTTCTTGCACTCAAGCGAAAGCTCGGCTGGGACAGCGACGCGGTCCGCCGGGGCTTTTCATGCTACACCTGTCGGCATACTTTCGCCCACCGCATGCTATCCGGATTCTGGAACCGCGGTGCCGGTTGCTCGATCGAGGTTTTGGCTGAGCTGATGGGCAATACTCCCAAGGTCGCCTTCGATCATTACGGCCGAGAATGGGGACAGCACTACCAGGAGCCTCTTTGGGCCGCGCTGGGAACCGGCCAATGAGCCTTGTGTGACAAGAACCCTCACCCGCGCCCTGCGGGCGGCACATTGCTGCTCGCGACGAGCACTGGGCATAGTGCCTTTCCTTCACTGAACAAGCGTTCGCTTGGACAACGAACGGGCAAGCGACGCTTTACCCGCGTTTTGCACGTGCTATTCTACGAGCCGTCAAGCTCTACCCGTTCTCCTGGCGATGATCTTGCCGGCCGCCATGCACGACGCCTCACCGCTTTTGCGTCAGTGGAGTTTACTGCGGGCCATCGCCGGCGACCGCGAGTCCACGGTCAAAACGCTAGCCGCCGCCACCGGGATGAGCGAAAAGACCATCCGCCGCGACATTTCCTTGCTCAGGCAGGTCGGGTTTCCGATCGAAGAGCGGTCCGGCGAATACGGCCGCAAGACATTTTCGATGCATCGCTCCGGCGCTCCGGCGTTGGAATTCTCTTACGACGAGGCGTTGGCCTTATATCTTTGCCGCCGGGCATCGGCCGGCTTTGGCGGCACCTTCGTCGAGCAGGCGCTCTCCGCCGCATTTCGCAAAATCGAAACCTCGCTCGGCCGCCGCGCCGCCGAGTACGTCGACACCATGCTCGCGCGCATCGCGCAGACCCAACTCGCCGGCGACTACACCGGCAAGGCTGAGCTGCTCGATCGCCTCTTCATCGCCATCGAAGAAGATCGGGCCGTCTTTCTCACCTATCAATCGCAGCGCTCGACCGAACCGGTCACGTACGATATTTATCCCCTGCGGATCATCGAGCATCGCGGGTCGCTGTACTTGTACGGTCATTCGCCCGACCACGCCGAGCCGCGCACTTGGAAGGTCGACCGCATCACCGACGTCGGGCTGACCGACGTGCATTTTCAGCGGCCCGACGACGCGCAGATCGATGCGCAGCTTTCCGGCAACTTCGGCATTTTTT
>DATCFX010000506.1:0-3666 GCA_036509275.1 Pirellulales bacterium
TACGTTGTCGGCCACATGCCGACGCTCCACGACGCCGAGATCGGCCCGGCGGGACCGTCGGCCCAGGAGGGCCAGGTGATTTTCTCGCGCGAGATGATCTGTTTCAGCGTCTCGGGCGGGTCGCCGTTGACGCTCAGCAGGGCAAACGGTCGGTCGGCGAATTTTTCAGCCAAGGCCCGCTGGTACGGCAGCTCGGCATGGCAGGGCCCGCACCAGTCGGCCCAAAACGTGACGACCACAACCTGGCCGCGGTAATCGCTGAGCTTCATCTTCCGGCCCTTGAGGTCGCGGCCCTCGATCGACGGCGCCTGCTTGCCGACTTTCAAATGTTCGATCGCGGTCAAGCCGCCGGTGGCCAGCATTCCCAGCGGTCCGCGGTAACTGGGGACGTCGCCGTATTCCTGGATCACGCGCTTGAGCAACGCCACGGCCTCGAGCTCGCGCTCCGGCGCGATGGCGCCGAAATCGGGTACCGGCACGCACGAGTAGGCCAGGTAATAGCAGGCCAGCCCGCGCACGTCGCGGTGCGGGCTGTTTGCTAGCGCGGCCCGATAGAGCGCGCGGGCGGCGTCGACGCGGCCGGCATACGGCGCGGTGGCACGGATGGCGTCGACCAACTGCTCGCTGTCGAGATAATCGCTCAGAACCTGGTCGATGTAGTTGCCAGCTTGCTGCTGGGCGCCGAACCGGCAGAGCCACACCAGGGCCTTCAGACCGACGGGCGACGCGCGATGCCGCTCGGCGAGCGCTTCGAACTGGCGCGTGAAGTCGGGCTTCTGCTTGCTGAACTCAGCTCGGGCCCGCTCGTCTTTGAGTTGATCCAATCGCAGCTGATATTTTTCATCGGCCGCCTTCGACTGCTGCACAAGCTGCTCGTATTCCTGCTCGGCCGCCGAAACGGAACTTTTGGCTTTTTGACGGCCGAAGCCGCCAAACGGCAGGAACCGCGTTTGGGCCGCCGCCACGGTTGGCAACGTGGCCAGCCATAGCCCGAGCAAGATCATTCGCAGCATGCGCGCTCTCCTTTTCGCATCGTGGCCGCGTATCGTACTAATTGGCCGAACATTGCGGAAGCGCAGTAAAAGGCGGCAAAAAACCGCTCCGAAAGGCGGAGACGCCCCCTGGCGGCCGTTGTGCAACCTGGCGTGCCGCTGCCTGCAAGCTTGCAGAATTCTCAAGAATTCTGCGATCCGACCGTGAGAAATCCGGGTTCAAAGGATGGTCGGCGACAGCAAACTACCGACGGGCCGGCGCGACATTTTGTCGTGGTCCGTTGTGCGTTCGCCTGCGATGTCGCCTACCAACCCTCTGTCTCGATGCTCCGGATGTTACACTGTTTGACAGGGGCGATTACCATGAACCGTCGGGCTGCGTGCAGCCGCAATCAGCTTGAAAGGGGCGCCCGAGTACGCAAATGAACAGAGCGTGGCAAGAGTCGCGGAGCGACGGCAACCTCGAGGCGGCACCGCGCGAGGCGGGCAGCGTTTTCGACCGCTGGTCGATTTTGGCGCTGGGCTGCATCGTCGCCTCGTTCGTGTTGATGTTGAGCCTGGCGGTGTGGGGTGTGCGCCGCGACTTTCTCGAGACACGGACCAAGCTCTTGCAGGCGGATTTGAACAATCTGCGGTCGCACGCGGCGCGCTCCGTGAGCGTGCTGCAAAATCGCTTGGCGGAAAAATCCAAGAACGACCACGATTTGAGCGTGTTGAACGACACCCAATGGCTCGATCGCCATTGGCGGAAGATCGTTCCCGGCGATCCGGCACGCTTGTACTCCGCCGTCGTGGCCACCGACGGCCGGGTCGTGTTGCACAGCGGCGAAACGGAAACCTCCCAGCACCTGGACGACCATTGGATCGACGCGCCCGTGGCAGGCGAGGGCGACGACGTATTCGAGACGCACGCTGCCGCGCTCAGCGGCGGGCGCCGGGCGTTCGATATCGCCCTGCCGATCTACTTCAACGATCGTGAGGTGGGCACCTACCACTCCGGCTTCAACTGTGATTGGTTCGACGCCCAAGTCAGCCGCGAACAGCGCGCCGGCTTCCGGCGCTGGGCCCTGCTGCTGGCCGGCATCGCCTTGATTTCCGCGGTGGTTTGCGTGTCGATCTATCGCGTGGCTCGGCACGTGACGCGCCGCGTGACGCTGCTGGAACAATCGGTGCGCCTGGCGCACATGCGCCGCCTGGCCGAAGTCGGGCAACTCGTGGCGGCCGTGGCCCACGAGATCCGCAATCCGCTCAATGCCATGCGGCTGAACCTGCACGTGCTGGGCAAACGCCTCGAAGTGCTGCCCGTGGAGCAACGGGGCGACACGACCGATATCGTCCAGGAAACGACCTACGACGTCCGGCGGATCGAGGAGTTGGTGCAAGCGCTGGTCAGCTACGCGCGTCCGGAGCGTGCGCACGCCGAAGACGTCGACGCTTCGACCGAGGTGCAGGCGACGGTCAACGTTTTGCTTCCCTCGTTGACGCGCGCGCGCGTCGTGGTCCAAACCCACCTGTCAGACGAGCCGGCGCGGATTCACATCGATCGCAATCGCCTGCGGCAGATCGTGCTGAACCTGCTCAACAACGCCAAAGAAGCCGCCGGCAGCGAGGGAACGATCAACGTGACCGTGTCGCGCGCCGGCCAGCGCGTGGAAATCGACGTGGCCGACACCGGGCCGGGCATTCCGGCCGACATCCGCGAGCAAATCTTCGAGCCATTTTTCACCACCAAGGAATTGGGAACCGGCTTGGGGCTCCCGCTGGTCAAACGCTTCGTGGAAGAAGCCGGCGGAAGCATCAGCTACCAATCCAGCGGTTCCGGTTCGCAGTTCAAGCTGGTGTTTCCGCTGGGCCGGCCGCCTCCGAGCCGCGAGTCGGCGCGCGTGGCCTGACCGCGTGGGCCAAGGTGCTATTGGCAATCACACTCTGGAAAGCGCGCCCCTCCCTCATTGAACAAGCCTTGACCCCATGCAGCAGGCCCGGATCCTGGTCGTGGAAGACGGCAGAAGCGAGCGCGAAGCGCTCGTGCGCGTGCTCCACGCCGAGCATTATGAGGTGCTGGCCGCTGAAAATCCCGAACAGGCCGCCGGCTTCTTCTCCCAGTCCGTCGACCTCGTGATTAGCGATCTGCGGATGGGCCCGCAGAGCGGGATCGATCTGCTGCGCGCCTGGCAACAGCACGATTCGACGGTGCTGTTCATTATCATGACGGCCTATGGCGACGTCGACTCCGCCGTTACGGCCATGAAGCTGGGAGCGGTCGATTTTCTGACCAAGCCGGTCAACCCCGCGCAGGTGCTCGCGTTGGTTCACAAGTGTCTCGAACACCGCGGCTCGCCGGCACCAGACGAGGTGCCGGCGATGGCCGGGCCGGTCCTCGAAGAAGTGAAGCGCGCCGCCATGCTCCGTGCGCTGGAGCAGTTTCACGGCAATCGCACGCGCACGGCCGAGTACCTCGGCATTTCCGTCCGCACGCTCCAGCGCAAGCTCAAAGAGTGGGGCCTGCCCGAAGGTCACGCCTAACGATCGACCGAAAAAGAACTTCCGCCTTTCCCGGCCCGTCACACGCAATGCAGAGGGCGCCCGGCCGGGCTGGTCAGCGCCGGCCTTGGTAGGCGCCGAAATCGTTGAACCAGTGCTTCTTGATAAAGCGGTAGGCCCAGCTCTTTTCGGG
>DATCFX010000507.1:0-2192 GCA_036509275.1 Pirellulales bacterium
CGCGCTTGCCGGCCTGTTATCGGCCTCGCGCGGCGACTGGGCATCCTCGACCCGGGAATCCGCGGCAGCCCACCACCGGCAACCGGCGGACAGGGCAAACTTTGCCGTCCAGAACCGTCCAGGATCATCGCCTTCTGGCAGCCGACCCAATTGCCTTGGCTGCGGAACTGCTGATCCGCTATCGGGCTCGCGGCGGCAATTGAAACCCAGCCTGCACGCCGCGCGGTGTTGGCATGCGAGCTGAAACGGCGAGCGGGAGGCGCGAGTCTCCCGGTGATCTTACGCCACGCGCCGCGGCACGTCACCGGGAAGCTGGCGCTTCCCGCTCGCCTGGCCCAGCCGACGCCTCACGGTCATTCACCCGAGGGGGCGTTGGCCCACCCCACGGCCGGACGTCCGTGGTCGTGCGACCGACCAACTGGTCGAACCGGCCGATCAACGTTGGCCACAACAGGGCCGTGAAACCACCGTAGGCGAGCAGTCCCAACACGTACGCCATGAAGCTCACACCGGTGCGGTCGAAGTGCTCGCCGGCGAGATACGAATCGCAGAAGACTGCCGGATAGGCCAACAGATAGGGGACGCACGGCACCAGCAGGATCCATTCCAACCCTTGATGGGCGCCGAACATCAAAACCTGCAAGAACAGGACGACAAACGGCAGGTACAGTCCGCCGGCGAATACGCTCAGTCCCAGCGTGGCGGCCATTGCCCGCAGCGAGCCGCGGCACCAAAGCGAAAAGCCGATTCCCAGGCACGAAGCATACACGAGCAGCAGGGCCCAGGTGGCCAGTTGCACGGCAATGGCCGGGGCAAACTGCGGCCGGACGACGACGGCACCGGTCCAGAAAACCAGCACGCCTGCGGTCACCCAGCGGACGGCGTAGAGGTTTCCCAGTAGTTTGCCGCGCAGAATTTCCGCGGCCGAGAGCGGCGTGCTCAACAGCGTCACCCAGCAGTCGCGTTCCATTTCGCTGGTCACGGACGTGGCGGCCCGGGCGGCGGCCATCAACAGGCCGAAGCATTCCAGGCAGCAGGCGATCATGATCGTCGTCTGGACAAAACTCCGCCGCTGGGCGCTACCGGTCAGGCCGGTGTCCAGTGCCGCCAACCAACTCAGAAACAACGCTGCCAGCAGCACGGCCAGCGCGATCCGGCCGATCCATCCCAAGCGGCCCATGGCCGGCTCGATAAACATTTCCTTCCAAACGAGCGCGCGATTCCAAACCGGGGGCCGCCAGGCAGGCAACGCGAGCCAACGCCGTCCCGCCGGTCGCCCTTCGCTACGAGCATAGGATCGCCGCACCGTGCCCACGGCCAGCGCCAGGCAGGCCGCCGAAAAACCTGCATAGGCGGCAAAAATCTTGGCCAGCCGCCACGCCAGCGGATCGCCCGAGAGGGGCCGCGCGTTCATTTCCGCCAGCACGGCGAAAGGATTGAGCTTGTACACCGGCTCGCAGGCGCTGGCGACCGTACGCCCCAGCGTCGCCCAGAAGCCGGCAGACTGCGCGTAACCCAGTTGGCAACCGATGACCGGGAGAATCAGCACGGCGACCAGCAGCAGGTAGGCCGCGATCACGGCGTCGCGCGTTCGGCGGCGTCCGACGCTGACGACGATCGACAGCGAGCCGACGGCCACGAGTGTCTCGAGCGTCAGCAGCGACACGCCCAGCATGGCCGCCGGCGGGATGCCGCCCAAGAGCATCGCCAGCGCCAGCACCGGGATTCCGGCCGCCAACAAAAAGGCGATGTTTAGCAACCGCGCCGCCAGCTTTCCCAGCACAATGTCGGCGTTGGTCAGTTGGCTGGTGAACAGGTATTCGATCGTCCGCCGCTCGCGCTCCTGGGCAATCGTGCCGGCGACCATGGCCGGTCCCAGCAGCAAAATGGCCAGCACTTGCAGGACGCCGAAGGCTTCGAAGAAATCTCGCGCCACGTTGGCCACGCCGTGAATGCCCGCCGGCGGCCGCCACACGCGCGACGATTGATATGTGATCGCCAGCGTGAACAACAGCACCAGGGCATACAGGACGCGCACCAGATAATACCGGCCGCGCCGCGCACAGGTGACCAGTTCCAGCGAGAAGATGGGTCCCAGCAGCATGCGCGGATCTCGGAGTCTTTGACGCCGGCCGGAAGGGCACTGGCGCAGCTTAACGCCTGGGCGTGGCCGGTACAAACCGGCGGTAACC
>DATCFX010000508.1:0-1092 GCA_036509275.1 Pirellulales bacterium
TGCGAACCATGCGGTGGCTCCAGGTGTTGCTGCCCAGCGACACGGCGCAGCCCAAGGCAAGCAAGGCGACGAGGCTGAGCGTCAACGCGGCCGTGCTGATCAGGGCGATAATGCCCAGCACGATGCCGGCGATTCCGCAGAGCACATGGCTGCCCGACCCGGTCAGCGCTGTCTCAGACCCAAAATTCATCGTCGAGCCGCTACTCAACAGCAGGCCGGCGCCGAAGACCAGCACTGCCACGGGTATTAAAATGGCCGGTTCGATGCCGAGGATCGCCAGGATTCCCAACACGATGCCCGCCAAGCCGGCAGTGAACTCAGCCGAGACGGTGGTGCCGCCGGTGCGCGCGTGCCATGCGGCGCCCTGGAAGGCCAGGGCTGCTCCGATAGCCAGCGTGGCGATCGCGGCCATGTAAGGGGGCGCCACGCCCACCAGACCCAGAATGGCCAGCACCACCCCTGCCAGACCCACTGCTGCCTCGACCACCGAACTGCCTGGAACCTGCCTCACATGCTCCTCGTGAAACCCTTGCGTATGTACGGTCGCCATGATTTGGTCTCCCTTGCCACAAAGAAGTCGATTCGCCCTGGTTGCCGCGGCTCTGACGCTTGCGCCCCTAAATCGCGCGACCTTCGCAGTCGACCACAGTGCTAAAGTCGTGCCGCGCGGCCGACGGATGATTTCCGAGCCGGCGGGGCCAGACGTGCGCTACCGCGTGGTGGGCTGAGACGCCATGCTGTCAACGACTTGGGGGCCGCCGGCGTACCGCGATGGGGCATTGCCAAAGGCGAGCGCTAGCCGATGTCGGGCACTTGCTGACGCGCGGCGGCGGGCCAGGCTGGAGGATCGGCGGTCAAAGAAATTGCGGGAGGGCAGGCCGACGCTACACGATAGCCGACGCTACACGATAATGGTGCATAGCGCCTGGAATTCAGGATCCGAGCGGAGCGGATCAAAATCCGGTTCGTCGCCCAGTTGATCGCGCAGATTGGGCTCCATCGTAATGGCACGCGACAGGTACTCGAGCGCCCGTTGCTTTTCGTGGGCCACGCTGCAATAGCGGGCCAGGCTATAGCACAAGGCTGGCCGCG
>DATCFX010000509.1:0-1730 GCA_036509275.1 Pirellulales bacterium
CAGCCGGGTATGCGCGTCGGGCCAATCGTCGCCGACCACCGCCACCAGCCGCACGCCGGTGAAATAGCTGGCCGCGTAGGAAAAATACACGGCCGATCCCCCCAGCACGTTGTCGCGCTGATCGCTGGGCGTTTCTACGCAATCAAAGGCGACCGACCCGACGACCAAGAGACTCATGGCGTAATCCCGAGATTTAATGATGAATGATGAACGCGGAAGGATAAATGGGGGGAAGATACGATCGCCTGGCTTGGGAGTTGGCCGGCTGGGTTCGCGAGCATCAGACCAGCGCCTGCTGGCGGTCGGCGAGGTTGCCTTGCACGTAGCGCAGATAGGTCCTGGAAACATCGGAGCGTTTGACCGTGCCGATCACCTTGCCGCCGGGACGCTCGACGACCGGCAGGCAGAGCAGGTCGCTTTCTACGAACAGTTCCAGCGCCCGGTCCAGGCGATCGTCGGGCTCGAGGGCCACGATGTCGCTGCGCATCAGATCGGCCGCGACCACCAGGTCCGAGAGAAAATGGGCCTGCGACGCGACGTACACGTCTTCGATGCTCACCATGCCCAACAGCCGACCGTTGCTATCGAGCACCGGCAAGGCTTGCTGACCCTCGCCCGTGAGTTGCTCGATGATCTGCGGCAGCCGCTCCTCGGGGTGCAAGCTGCTCCAGGAGTGGCTGGAAAGAAACTGCCGCACGCTGAGATTGCCCAGCACCTCGCGGACGTAATCGCCCTGATGGGCCGGCGACAGCGAGCGTTTTTCGACCTGGGCGCTGTAGATCGATTTTTCGTCGGAGAGGATGAACGCCAGCGAGCAGACCCAGAGCGTCGGCAGCAGCAGGTTGTAGCTGCCGGTCATTTCGCTGACGATTACCAGCGTCGAGAACGGCGTCTTGGCGGCCGCGGCAAAAAAGCCGGCCATGCCCACGATCACGAAGCTGGCCGGCTGCGGCACGAGGCGGGAATCGATCGCGTGCAGCCAGATGCCCAGTGCTCCGCCGCCGCATCCGCCGATCACCATCGACGGCCCGAAGACGCCGCCGGAACCGCCGCTGCCGATGGTCAGGCTCGTCGTCAGGATTTTGCCCAAGGCCACGGCCATCAGCACAAAGCCCATATAAAAGGTGGCCGTGTCGCCGGGGGCCACGTGCAGGCCATCCTGCAAAATACCGTAGCCGAACGACAGCACGCTGAGCACCTGTTGGTCGCGGCCGAAGCTGTAGTACAGCACCACGGCCACCAGCCCGCTGGCCGCCGCACCCAAGGCCGGTCGGAAGTGCCGCGGCACCCTCGTCAAGCTGTGGCTCACCCCGACCAGGCCGTAAAAGCTCCGCACATACAGGCTGGCCATCGCCACCATCAACAGCGCCAGCAGCGAGTACGGCAACAATTCCAGCGGATTCTCGAACTTGAGCACCGCGAGCAGCTCGGGCGAGAGCGTAAACAGCGGCGACCAACCGAACGCCAGGCCAAACGTGGAATAGGCCGTGACGCTGGCCAGGCAGGCGGGAATGATCACGTCCGACTCGAAATCGGGCGAGCGATAGAGCACTTCGGCGGCGAACAAGGCCCCGGCCAGCGGAGCGCGGAAGATCGCGGCGATGCCGGCCCCCATGCCAGCGGCCATCAGCACGCGCCGATCGGCCGGCCGCAGGCGCAGCACCTGCCCCAAAAACGAGCCGAACCCCGCGCCGATCTGGGCGATCGGGCCTTCGCGCCCTCCGGAGCCG
>DATCFX010000510.1:0-7670 GCA_036509275.1 Pirellulales bacterium
CAGGGCCGCGATGAGCAGCAACGGGCGGCGATTCATGTTCCGCCCTCCGCAGGACGGTCGTCCGGAAAAGGTGGAGCAGGAGGCGGAGAATCGGATGGAGCAGGAGGCGGTTCGGCGGTTCTTTCCGGCTCGCTAACCGGCGCCGACGGCTTGGCTTCCGCCGGCGGCGGCATTGCCGGGGCGGAAGCCACTGCGGGCTTGCGCGGTTGCGCCGCGGCCAGGGACCACACGACTAGCACGATCACCACGCCGGCCAGCAGCGCGCCGTTGACCAACTCACGCGCCAGCAGCGGCAGGAAGATGCCTAGCAAGACCAGTGCGATGATGGTCAGCCCGGCGGCCAGGGCGCGTTCGAGCGGGCCCCGCTTCAGCAGCAATAATCCCACGACAAACAGCACTGCTAGCAGCAGCCAATTGAGCGTGGCACGATGTACGGTTGTCAGCCGCAGCGAGCCTTCGGGCGCCGGCGCGGGGCGCAGGGTGGAAAACACGTATAGCCGGCCGTCGGTCTGAAAGGCTTCCAACGGGCTGCGCGCCAGGTTCACGCCTGCGGCCACCCAGGACACCAGTGCCGAGTCGGTGCGCAGCGGCAGGGGCACGAGTCCTATGCCGCCGTTATAGCGCCAATCGCCGTCGGCGAGCTGCCATTTGATTTCGTCGGTCCAAGGCCCGGCGGTCCGGACCACGGCCAGTTCTGGCGGTAGATAGGCGCAGACGTACACCTTTTGCACCGCCGGATCGTCGGGAAACTCGGGCAAGTCGAATCGCCGGCCGGCGCCGGACAGCGTGTATTGCAGCTCGAGCACCAGCGGCTTGTCGGGATCCTGCCCGACCAGCGGCACCGAATACTGGCCCCGGCTGCCTTTTTCCAAGAGCACGGATCGCCCGTTGATCCGCAGCGGCTCGGTATCGAACTGAGCACCCTCTGGAAGTTTGACAGCGATGCGCTGCCGCGCGCTGCGCATGCGGTAGATGGCCTGCACGGCCACCTGGTCGGCCCGCGTCAGCACCATGCGCACGACGGCCCGTTCGATGCTCGTGCGTTTGACCTCCTCCAGGTCGTAGCGCGTGGCTTCGATGCCCAGCGTCCAGTCGTCATGGAACTCGTAGGCCCCCGCGGCTCCGGGGACGTTTGCGCCGGGCATCAGATCGTATTGCGGGTCGATGGGCCGCACGCCGCGCGACTGGCCCTTGGGGCGCAGATCGATGGCCTCGCTCTTGACCAGCACGATCTGACCCCAGGCCCGGTCGACCAATTGCGGCCGGAGGTGCGGCAACGGCACGACGACGCTGGTGCCTACGTCGAATTTGTCGAGCGGTTTTTCCCAGCTCAAATGCACCCGCGTCGACCCGACAAACTCGTTTTCGCCGGTCAGCGACCAGGCAATGTACCCGGCCGGCAGATTCTCCGGCGCGGGCGCGACCACGCGTTCGCGCACGCCGGGAGTATCGTTGCGGAGCGAGCTCGCCAGGTCTGCCGGGACTAGCAGCCGTAGCGACTTCAGCCCGCTGTAGAGAATGTCGTAAAAGAAAGTGGCCTCGTACTTGACCACGCCGGGCTCCACGCGAGCCACGAGCAACTGCCGCACGGTCACCTGCGGCTTGCGCCGCTCGGCGAGCAGCGTGACCTCGGCCGGCTCGGTCGAAAAGGCAAAGGCCTGCACGGGCCGAGCATCGCGGGCGCGCGTGGCGTCGAGCGCCTGCATGCCGGCCAGTGCCTCTTGAAACGAGATGCTGCGCAGTCCCTTGGACTCGCCAATGTTCACGCGCAAACTTTCAGGCGCGTAGATCACGAGCCTGCCGCCGGCCTGTTCGACAGTCTCGGGGATCACGCGCGGCACGACCAGCGGCAGCGTGGCCGATTGGCCCGTGGGCGAAAGCAGGTCGGCCTCGTTCAGGGTCTTGACGAGTTGCAGGGCCAGGCCCACGCGTCCCTGCGCCTTGCGCCGCAGGTTGACGACCAGCCGGCCGGCGGGCTGGCCTTCGATGCGGTAAGCGTCGACCTGGGCCGCGCTGCTGCCGGCGATCGCATGTCCGCGGACCTGGCGGACCTCGAAGCCCGGCGGGACGGCCAGTTCCAACCGGAATACGCCGGCCCGTTGGATGTCGAATGCGGCTTGCACATCGAGCGTCAGGCGCTGCGGATCGAGCCGGGCCTCGACCAGCGAGTCCACCGTGACGCGCGGCTGCACCTGCTCCACGTCCAGCGTCAACTCGAATGGCAATGCGGCATACCGCCAGGAAAACGTCCAATCGCCCGTCTTGAGCGATGCGGGCAGTTCGCTTTTGTCGATTTGCGACAAGCCCACACGCTTCGAAGCTTCGGCCTGCAGTCCCTCGGCCAGGCGGGCGACAATCACGCCTTGCTGGCGAATGACGGCCAGCGCCTTGACGACCGGTACGACGACCTGCGACTGGCCCGCTTCGCCGGCAAACCGCTCCAGTTCGACCACGACCTGCTGCGTGCTCTTGGCCGGCTCGAACAGTTCGACGCTGATTCGCTGCCGGGCAGGAGCATTGTCGGCGGCAGGCAGCTCGGCCACGGTCCAGCGCCTGACGTTGGCATCGAACACGTTCACCACCCGATGGTCCTGCGGAACCTCGATCGACAGATCTTTTAGATCGGCGCGGCTGATCAGGTAGTTCAATAGCGCACGCGTCCGCACGGCATTGGCGTCGATCACGACTTGCTGCTCGGCCTGCACGCTGGCCAAGGCTTCGAGGCCCGTGGCGCCTTCGGCACGCGGCGTCCACTCGATGCGCACCACGTCGGCCGCGCCGACGAAGGCTTGTAATTCGCTGTGTGGCCGCTTGTCGCCCTTGGCGGCCGGGACGTCGCTGGCGGCGATCAGCGGCTGCAAGTCGATTTTCACGCCGGCTTCGTCGACGCGCACTTGCCAACGGCTGACCGGTGCTTGCGGAGGGTGGAACTCGACCGAGTTGCGGCCGGGCGACTTGCTGAACGACCTGGCATAGTCGAGCTTCAACTCCAGTTGCTCGGCGTCCGGCTGCTGATGTTCGATCAGCAGTTGATAATCGGCGCCGTCGCGCACAATGCGCGCGGGTCGATCGCCGAGCGTGGCCGACGTGATGGCCGCGTCGCTCAGTCGCAACGGAATCTTCTGCCAGCCGACGCCGATCACTTCCAGCTTGAGGACGGCATGCACACGCACCACGTCGCGCTCGACGGTGGCCTCGTGCGTGGCCTCGCTAATCAGGGCTGAGACCGGCGGCTTGCCGGCCTGCGTTCGCGCCTCGTGATCGCGAGCCGCGCGCCATAGCTCCTGGAACTTGTCGTACGGCAGGAACACGCCGCGCCCTTGCCTCTCGAACGTTTCGCGCAGCTTGGCGTACGGGATATAGATGGTCTGCTCCTTGACCACCTCGGCCACGGGCTTGGCGTCGCTTGCCGGGGTGTCCTGCGCCGTGTCGTCGGCCGAGTACGCGTCGGGTGCGATCAGGAGCCAACATCCTAGGCCAATCAAAAAACGCCAGCGCATGCCGGCAAAATTCCGCCTGTTGCGTGGGTTCACGATTCGTGTACTCTTGGATGAGATTGCGCACGCGACGGGTGCGCGGATGAACGTCTGGGAGAAGAGCCGCCGATCGCTCGATTATCATCGGCCCGGCTGGGCGAGGCAAACAATCCGCCGATTCCGGGCCGGCGACGACTTCGAGCGACGATTCGACGCGTGCAGGGTCCGAAAAGTTCCCTCAATATCCGGCCCCTTTCCTCCCGGCCCGCCCGAATGGGCTACAAGTTCGCTTGATTGCGGCCGAGCCGTGGTTCCGCTAAGACCGTGGAAACACCCACTGGCGAACGTGCAGGCGGCGAAACCGATTTCGGCCAGTGATTGAGGTAAAACCCCTTGAGCATCCTGATCGCCGTCGGCGCCCTCGCCTTGCTGATGCTCGTCGCCTACCGCGGCTACAGCGTGATTCTGTTCGCGCCGGTAGCGGCGATGCTCGCGGTGCTGCTCACCGATCCGGCAGCGGTGCCGGCCATGTTCACGGGCCTGTACATGGAGAAGCTGGTCGTCTTCGTGAAGCTGTACTTCCCGGTGTTTTTGCTGGGGGCGTTGTTCGGGAAGGTCATCGAGCTAGCGGGCTTTTCGCAATCGATTGTGTCTTCGGCCATGCGCCTGGTCGGCGCCCAGCGCGCGATGCTGTCGATCGTGCTGGTGTGCGCGGTGCTCACCTATGGAGGCGTATCGCTGTTTGTCGTGGTCTTCGCGGTGTATCCGTTTGCCGCCGAAATGTTTCGGCAAGCGAAGATTCCGAAGCGGCTAATTCCCGGCACGATCGCTTTGGGCGCGTTCTCGTTCACGATGGACGCGCTGCCGGGCAGTCCGCAGATCCAAAATCTGATCCCAACCACTTTCTTCCAGACCGACGCCTGGGCCGCACCCTGGCTCGGAACGATCGGTGCGCTGTTTATCTTCGTCGTGGGGCTCGCCTATCTCGAAACGCGCCGTCGACACGCGCTCGACTCGGGCGAAGGCTATGGCACGGACCACATACACGAACCGGTGGCCGTGCCCGAGCAAGCGATGGCCAATCCCTGGATCGCCCTGCTGCCGCTGATCGTCGTGGGCGTGTTCAATAGGCTCCTCACGAACGTTATTCATCAGCACTACGGCCAGACGTACGAGGCGCGCTTTCCCGGTTTGGAGCATCCGCTGAGCGTGCAGATTTCGTCGGTGGCGGCGCTGTGGGCCGTCGAGGCAGCTTTGCTGCTGGGCATCCTCAGCGTGTTCGCGCTGGCCTTTCGCCGGCTGGCCGCACGATTCGCCGAAGGGAGCAAGGCGGCAGTCGCCGGTGCGCTGCTGGCCGCCATGAACACGGCTTCCGAATACGGGTTTGGCGCCGTGATTGCCGTGCTGCCGGGGTTCCTGGCGATTCGCGACGCGCTGGAGGTGATCCCCAATCCGCTCGTCAACGAAGCGGTCACGGTCACCACGCTGGCTGGAATCACCGGCTCGGCATCGGGCGGATTGAGCATCGCACTGGCCGCAATGGCGGATCAATTCATCGCGGCGGCCGACGCCGCGGGCATTCCGATGCAGGTGCTGCACCGCGTGGCATCGATGGCCAGCGGCGGCATGGACACGCTGCCGCACAACGGCGCGGTCATTACGCTGCTGGCGGTCTGCGGCCTCACGCACCGGCAGTCGTACAAGGACATCTTCGCCGTGACCTGCATCAAGACGATGGCCGTATTCGTCGTGATTGCCGTGTACTATCTGGCTTCGTGATGCCTTCGTCGATCCGAAGCCCAGCTTCGACTCCGCCCGGCAGTTCAATTCGTTCCCCGCAGGCTCCAACTTCACGGTGACAGTGAACGGCGTCTCGAGGAAACCAGGATTTTGCGAACGCGGCGGTGATGGTTTTTGCTAACGATCATGGTTTTTGCTAACAATGCCTGCGCTGGGCTACCTCGGCCGATTGTGCAAGCTGCTGCATGCGCGAAGCAATCGCTCGCCATTGCCATTACCTGCTGCTGAGTTACAATCCTTGCAGGTTCATATTTGGAATGTTCAAAACTTGACTGTCAGTGGAGCGCACACAATCGGGTATGCGACGTGAGGAGCAGCAATGGCGCGGGTGTTGATCAGCCGACGCAGCTTTTTGCAGGATCGGCAGGGGCGAACCTTTGCCGACGTCCTCAATGATGCCCGGCAGCCCTTCGACCAGGTGCTAGCGTTTTTTAACGTCGAACATCGGCAGCGCCGCATGGAGGAGTCTGAAGTCCATCATGACCGGCCGCCTTTGGCTGGCGTCGTCCGAGAGTTGGAGAGCCAGCCGAGCATCGGCCGGTTCCTGGCGACTCAAGACGAGCGACGTACGAAGCGGCTCCGGCAGGCGGTCGGGGTCGTGGTGCGGATGATCATGGAGCGTCGCGGGTGGCGCAAGGCGGGCCGCAAGGGATCGCTGGGGGTTCGCGTGCCGCTCGCCGCGAATGCTCGCCACCCGGGCCGGCGCCGGAACACGGGCGGCCTGGCGGCGTGGTTTCTGCGCGCGGAGCGGTACCAGGCGTCGGATCCCTTGCCTTCCAAGTCCGTGCGCTAAGTCAGCGACGGATCGTTCGAGCAGCACGGCCGGCGCAGGCGCACTAGAGGATTTTGAGCATGCACGTTACGGCCATGAAAGACCGCATTCGCCGCATGGTGCCGTGGCGCGAGTCCACAGGCAAAGACGCCTTGCCGCAGAAGCCGCCGGAGGAACCGCCGCTCCGGGCCGAGTTGTACAGCGTGGATCAACTCGAACGCCATGCGCGGATCATCGCCGCGGCGCATCGCCTAGCGCCGGGACGAACGCCCGACAAGCTGCTTCCACGTCTGGCGGAAAACGAGCGGGTCCTGGTCGATACGTACGATCTGATCACGGCCGCGACGGAGCGGAACCGCCGGATTGCGCCGGCGGCCGAGTGGCTGCTCGACAATTTCTATTTGATCGAAGAGCAGATTCGTTCGACCCGGCGCCTGCTGCCCCGATCGTATAGTGGCGAACTTCCGCGCTTGGCCAACCGTTTCACGGGCAACTATCCGCGGGCGTATGGCATCGCCTTGGAATTGATTGCCCATACCGACGGCCGGGTGGATGCTGCCGGCCTGGACGGGTTCATCGCTGCGTACCAAGCGGTTGTGCCGCTCACCCTGGGCGAGCTTTGGGCGCTGCCGCTGATGCTGCGGCTGGCGCTCATCGAAAATCTGCGACGCGTCGCCGCGCGAATTTCAGCAGCGCGCTGCGACCGGGACCTGGCCGCCGATTGGGCCGAGCGCATGATCCACACGGTCGAGCAAAGCCCGACCGATTTGATCCTGGTGCTGGCCGACATGGCCCGGGCGAACCCGCCGCTGACGGGCGCGTTTCTGGCCGAGTTGACGCGCCATTTGCATGGGCAGAATCCCAATTTCGCCTTCGCCAATGGTTGGCTGGAACATCGCCTTTCCGATCAGGGACTGACGACCGAGCAGTTGGTGCTGGCCGAAGGCCAGGCCCAGGCGGCCGACCAGGTTTCAGTGGGCAACAGCATTACGAGCCTGCGGTTTCTCAGCGTGAACGATTGGCGGCAGTTTGTCGCGGAGCACAGTCTGGTCGAACAGACGTTGCGCGGCGACCCGGCCGGCGTCTACGAAAGCATGGACTTCGCCACGCGCGACCGTTATCGGCACGCCGTCGAGGCCATTGCCAAACGGTCTCATTGCTCCGAGTACGATGTCGCGCACCGCGCCGTTCAGTTGTCGCAGAGCGAAGCAGCCGACCGGGCCATGCATCGCACCACGCACGTCGGCTACTTCCTGGTCGACCGCGGCCGGCCGGTGCTCGAGCGACTGGTCGAGATGCGGCTCACGCCGGGCGTGGTGCTGGACAAACTCCGCCGCTACTACCCGCTGTTTGTCTACCTGTTTCTCGTGTTCCTGGTGACCGGCGCGTCCGCCGCATTGCCGTTGGAATGGGGCGGTTGGCAAATGCAGCCAGTCAGCGTGCTGGTGCTGCTCGCGATCCCCCTGCTGATGTGCGCGGGCCAGTTGGGGGTGGCGGTGGTGAACTGGTTGGCGACCGTGGTGATGAATCCCCAGCCCTTGCCGCGGATGGATTTTAGCACGGGCATCCCGGCCGAGCACCGCACGCTCGTCGTGGTGCCGACGATGCTTTCGAGCGCGGGC
>DATCFX010000511.1:0-5056 GCA_036509275.1 Pirellulales bacterium
TGTGCCGCGGCGACCGCAGACTGGCTGGGCCGCGTCATGCCCGATCGCAGCAGTTGCTCGAGCTGCTGGCGGCTGGTGCCGCCGATGATGCGGTCGGTCTCCTGGCCGTCGACCAGCATCACGAAGCACGGCACGCCCGTCACCTTGTATTGGGCCGCCAGGGCTCGATCATGGTCGATGTCGACCTTGCGGACCGGATAGCCTTGGGCGATCAACTGGGCGATGATCGGCTCCATCTGCCGGCAGGGGCCGCACCAACTTGCGGAGAAGTCCAGCAGCACGGTTTCACCACCGCCGCCACCGAGTGCCAACGCCAACATCGCCGCCTGCAACGAGACCATGCTTCCCTCCTTGGATCGGGCTCGTGGCTCGCGCGCCGCTCGCTGACAAGCGTCATCATGGCTTGTATCGAGTTTGCTGGCACGCGACCGTCGGTTCGAGCGACTTCCTTGTCGCTATACGGCTTGTCTTCAAGATTCGCCTGCACTGCCCAACGGTTCTGCCGGCCCGCCAGCGACGTGAGGGTTGCAAATCTTGCTTAACTTTTCCCTTTCTTACAATCCCAATTGGTCCCAACTGGTCCGGCCGCTGGAACCATCCACCGCCGAAAAACACGGGCATTTGCCGGCTTTTCGCGCGACAGTGCCTTGTGACAATCGCCGGACTCGCCCCAACCGCCGCCGGCCGCACCGCACTTCCCGGGCCAACCGCCGATTTCTGTTGCTCCCCCACTTCGCAAAAGCCAAAGCCCACGGACTGCGGTCCGTGGGGACGACCCCGCCGCAGGACTCCCGCCATCTGGCCCGGTCGGATACAATCCTGCACTTGCTTCGATCCGAACCTCGCCCATCGATTTTTGCATGACTGCCCGCCGTATCCTGGTGACCAGTGCTTTGCCCTACGCCAATGGGCATATCCACTTGGGTCACCTGGTCGAATACATCCAGACCGATATCTGGGTCCGCTATCAGCGGCTGGCCGGCAACCGCTGCGTATTCATCTGCGCCGACGACACGCACGGCACGGCCATCATGATTCGGGCTCGCAAGGAAGGCCGGCCGGAGGCCGAGCTGATTGCCGACATGCAAGCGTCCCACGTGCGCGACTTTGCCGGCTTCGACGTCCGCTTCGACCATTACGGCAGCACCAACAGCCCCTCGAACCGCGAGCTGTGTGGTCGCTTCTGGACCGGGCTCCGCGCGGCGGGTTTGATCTTCGAGCAGGAAGTCCGACAACTTTACGACCCGCAGGCCGGCACGTTTCTGGCTGACCGGTTTGTCAAAGGCACGTGCCCCAAGTGCGGCTCTGCCGATCAATACGGTGACAATTGCGAGAAATGCGGCGCGACCTATAGCCCCGCCGATCTTATCGATCCGGTCAGCGTGCTATCGGGCGCCAAGCCCGAGCTGCGCAGTGCCCAGCACTGGTTTGTAAACACGGAAAAGATGCACGGCTTTTTGCACGAGTGGACGCAAACGGGCGACCACTTGCACCCGGACGTGGCCAAGTGGCTGGCCGCCGCTTTTCTTTCCGAGCCGCTGCGCAACTGGGACGTGTCGCGGCCGGCCCCGTACTTCGGCTTCGAGATTCCCGACGCGCCGGGCAACTACTGGTACGTCTGGTTCGATGCCCCCATCGGCTATTTGGCCAGCACCTGGGATTGGTGCCAGCAGACCGGCGAAACATTCGACCAGTGGTGGCGCAACCCGGCCACCGAGGTACACCACTTCATCGGCAAGGACATCACGTATTTTCATACGTTGTTCTGGCCGGTAATGCTCCAGGCCTCCGGCTTCAACTTGCCCCGCATGGTCCATATCCACGGTTTCCTGACCGTCGGCGGCGAGAAGATGTCCAAAACCAAGGGCACGTTCATCCGCGCGGCGACATACCTCGAACATCTCGATCCGGCCTGGCTCCGCTATTACTACGCTTCAAAACTCACGCCCAAGCTCGACGATCTCGACCTGGGGCTCGAGGAGTTCATCGCCAAGGTCAACGGCGACCTGGTGGGCAAGATCGTGAACCTGGCCAGCCGCACGGCCCGCTTCGTCGAAGGCCCGGGCCTGGCCCATGAGTATCCGCCCGACGACGGGCTGTTTGCCCAGGCCGCCGAAGAGGGCCGCAACATTGCCGCCGCTTACGACGCCGGCGACTACAATCGGGCCATGCGCTTGATTATGGCCCTGGCCGATCGGGCCAATAAATACGTCGATGACACACAGCCCTGGGTGCTGAAGCGCGATCCGGCCCAGGCCGGCCGCTTGCAAGACGTTTGCAGCGTGGCCCTGAACTTGTTTCGCCAATTGGCCGTGTATCTGGCTCCGGTGCTGCCACGCCTGGCCGAGCAAACGGGCGAGCTGCTGGACCAGCCGATCGAGCATTGGGACGAATCGACGCGGCCACTGGTGGGCCACCCCGTCCGACCGTTCAAACATTTGATGACCCGCGTTGATGCCAAACAGGTGCAAGCCATGATCGATGCCAGCCGCGAAGATGAAACGCCAGCCAGCGCCACCGCGCCGACGCCGACCGCCCCCCAAGACGGGCCCGAGCCGCTGGCCGCCGAGCCGCTCCAGCCAACCATCACGATCGACGAATTCCAGAAGATCGATCTGCGCGTGGCGCGCGTCGTGGCTGCCGAAGAGGTGCCCAAGGCCAAAAAGCTCGTGCGGCTAACCTTAAGCCTCGGCGGCGACCAGCAACGCAACGTGTTTGCCGGCATCAAAAGCGCCTATCAGCCGCAAGATCTCGTCGGCCGGCTGGTGATTTGCGTGGCCAACTTGCAGCCGCGGCAAATGACCTTTGGCATCAGCGAAGGCATGGTGGTGGCTGCCGGCGCGGGGGGCGAAGAAATCTACTTGCTCTCGCCCGACAGCGGCGCGAAACCCGGCCAGCGCGTGCATTGACAGCAGCGTCAAGCCAGCACCAGCCAAAAACCCGGTCCTGCACCTCCAGCGGGGCTGCCGTCGAAGCCGGCGTTGACCGCTTGCGCCGATTGCTTTATTCCTCGCTCGTATGAGCGCCTTCCGCGATCGATGCCTACCTGCGAGCCGGCTGCTGCTGGTTGGGCTGGCGCTTGCCGTGACCGGCGCTAGCCAGGCTCGGGCGCAAATGCCGGCCGAGGCCGTCGAGCCCGGCCCGCAGGCTCAACTCGCGCCGCTCACGCTCGCCCCCAACATCGAGCTGCCTGGCCGCGAGGAGTTCTCGCCGCTGGATACCGAGTACACGCTTACCGAGGACATCTCCGCCGAGCTGTTCGCGCCTTACGGCCAAGCCGTGTTTCCGTGCCTGGCCGGGGTTCCGCTGAATATCTACGGCTTCACGGTTGTCGACAGTTGGCGAGGCCTGCCCGACGGGCATTACCAGAACAACGACGGCGCGAAAAAGGGCGCCAACATGGGCCTTCTGATTCCCGGTTTGGAAGAGTTCGGCGTCGGCGTGCAACTGGGCGGCAGCTTCGGGCTGTACGACACGACCGGGCGCGCTTCGGTCCCCTACAACACCAGCGGCTGGCAGCAGCAGGCCTTTGTCACGGGCGGCTTGTTTCGCCGGGCCACGCCCGAGATCCCGGTGGCCGCGGCGATTGTTTACGACGGCATGCTTAACAAGAACTATGGCGAGTTCGCCGAAAGCCCATACCTCAGCCAGATGCGCATTCAAACCGGCTACGCCGTCGACGACGCCAACGAAATCGGTTTCTGGTGTGCTTTGCACCTCAGCAGCGATACGCACCAGCTTTTCAATCGTATTCCGATCGAGTGGCAGGGCATCAACCAATACAACCTGTTCTGGCACCACAAATTCGTCGAGACGGCCGCCGATACATGGTTCTGGCTCGGCGTGCCCGAGCACAGCCGTTTGAACGGCCAAGGCAGTTTGGGCCAGCTCATCCTGGGCAGTTCCGCCAGCGTGCCCGTCACCGACCGGCTGGTGTTGTACGGCAACGCGGCTTACATGATGCCCAGCGCCAGTCCTTCGGCTGCCGGCTCGACCGAAGACGCCTTTTACCTCGGCTTTGGCCTGGCCGTGTATCCCCGCCGCAACGCCCGGCAGCACAATGTCCGCGGCAACCCGACCGAGCCGTACTTGCCGGTCGCCGACAACGGCAGCTTCTTCGTCGACACCTCCCGCAGCTTTTGAGCGGCCGGCGTGGTCCGTAGTCCGTAGTCCGTAGTCCGTAGTCCGTAGTCCGTTGGCAACGGACCACTGACCACTGACCACTGACATCGCATGCGGCTACTCTTGCTGACCCCCAGCGGCACCCCTAGAATCTCAGTTTTGCCAGCCTGCTTTCAGGATCCTCGGCTTATGCTCGGTTTCTCGCGCGCTTGTTGGGTTGGTTTCGTCGCGGCTTGTGTGCTGGCGACCGGATGCGACAGTCAGCCGGGCGTGCGCGGCAAGCGAATCGTGATTCTGACCAATACAAACTCCCCGTATTGGGACACCGGCCGCGAAGGCCTCAAGGCGGCCGCCAAAGAGTTGAAGCTCGAAGAGCGCGGGCTGTCGGCCGTGATGATCGTCAACGACGGCACGCCGCACGGGCAGATCGACCAACTTCGGCAGTTCGCCAGCCAGAGCGATATCGCGGCCGTGGGCATTTCGGTCACCGACGCGGCCAACGCGGCGATCGCCGACGAGATGCGTGCGCTGCGTGACAAGGGCGTGTGCGTCATGACCATCGACGGCGACTTGGATCGTGCTCGCTTCGCCGACGCGCGCTTCGCATTTGTCGGCACCGACAATCGGGCCGCCGGCCACGAGTTGGGCACCGCCGTGCGCGAGCTACGGCCCAAGGGCGGCGAGTACGTTACGTTTGTCGGCCGCACCGGCGCCCACAACGCCATCGAACGCATCGCCGGCTTCGGCGAGGGGGCCGGCGCCAAGTTCACCGAAGCCGACGAAATGGGCGACGACACCGACCGCACCCGCGCCAAGGAAAACGTCCGCAACGCCATCACCAATCACCCAGACGTTAACACGCTGGTGGGCATCTGGAGCTACAACGGCCCGGCGATCGTCGGCGTCGTCCGCGAGCTGAACCGCCGCCAGGATT
>DATCFX010000512.1:0-3199 GCA_036509275.1 Pirellulales bacterium
TCGCGCCCGCCCATTGTCGTCGCGGCGGCTGGCCATCGGTCGCAAGCCGACCCACCCGGGCAGGCAGCTCAACCAGCCCCCGTGAATTCACCGACAGCGGCATCGCCGTCGATGCCGGCCGAGTGCGGACTGCCAGCGCCCCAGAACGTCGCCGTCGCGGCGCCGCCGGCAACGACGACTCCCGAGCCATCGCCCACCGAGGCGGCCGCCGAAGTCCCCGCTGACACGAGCCATACGCCGGCGCCGATTGTCAAGCCGGCGCCCATCCGGCGCACGGATCCAGAGCCACCCGTTCGAACTCGATCCGCGCCGCCCGGGCCGACCGTCTCGAACCAGGCATCGCCGGCCGTTGCCCAAACAGCCGCCGACACGTCCAACTCGCCGACGGCCGTCGCCACCGGCATCGAGCTCGTGCAGCCCGGCAGCGAAGCGTCTGGTTCCAGCAATCAACCACTGCCGGTTGTCACCAGCAATCCAGTCCGGCCGGCAAGTCCGGCCGGCCAACCGCAAATGAGCACGGCGGGCATTCCGGGTTTGCCGATCGCGTCGAACAATCCGTCACAGCCGCCGGCGAGCGCTCCACTGCGGAGCGCCGGGCCGTTGGCGATCTTTCAATCGCAGGCGGCGCCCCCCGCCAACGTGGTTCGCAATCCGTTTGTGGACGAGGCACCCGGCGACGCAAAAAAGGTTGCCCTGGTGTCGGACAATCAATCGCTGCCCGGCGATTCCGCCGCCACGGCTGCAACGACGCAACTGGCGAATTGGCAGGTCGACGCCGCGCGGCCCAACCAGGCGGCTGCCCCGCCGGCAGTGGCCGCACCGCAGGCACGCGTTTCGGACGATCAGTTGCTGGCCTACTATCGCCAAAACGCCGGCAACTATCAGGGGCCAGCCGAAGTGCGCTGGGTATGGATCCGGGTCCGCTTCAATTCGTACGGCGCGAAGCCCGACACGTATGCCGCCGCGGCGGCGCTGCGCCAGGCCGCGGTCGAGGATCAGCTCGCCGAGGCCGTGCGCAAATACCCGCAGACCGAGGTCCTGCGTTTCACCTGGACCCCCGCGGACCGGTTGCCGTCGAAGTCCATCGCCAAGGCGCTGCTGCGAATGCGAGCCGGCGAAGTCAGCGTCATGCTGGAGAGCGCCAGTGGAGTCGAAGTCGTGCAACTGCTCGACGCGCGCTCGACCACGCTGAGCTTTGAGCAGGCCCGCGAGCAGGTGCAGCAGGACCTGCTGAATTCCAGCCGTCGATAAAGCCGTGCGACGGCAACTGCCGCGGTTCGCTGCGGGAACGATCCAGAAAATGAGCGTCACGCTCCTTCGGCTTCCTTTGTTCGGCGGCGGCATCAGGGTAAACTGAGCGAGATC
Organism: Pirellulales bacterium; assembly: GCA_036509275.1. GTDB lineage: Bacteria > Planctomycetota > Planctomycetia > Pirellulales > PNKZ01 > DATATB01. The sequence continues at coordinate 1,366 of DATCFX010000512.1, forward strand.
GGTGCAGGCGGGGGATCGTAAGGAGCACAGCATGCGGGCGGGATCCGGCGAACCGCCCGGCAAGGGCGATGCAGCGTGGCGAGGGAAACAGAGCGAAGCGGCCGCTTCGGTCCAGCAGCCCTGGCAGCAGCAGGCGCAGCAAGCGCAGGACCAGGGCACGGCGGGACGTGGCAGCTGGGAACGGTCGCGGATCGCCTTGTGGGTGATACTGTTCGGCGGACTGCTGGCCTGGTTTGTCCAAAGCGTTTCGTTTGCGCCCGTTCAAACGCCGCTGATCGCGCTGGCAGCGGCCCGCTACGAGTGGCCGCTGCCTCCCAATGCCTGGGCCCAGGAGGATCTCGACTCTCTGGCCACGCTGCACGCGCAAAACATCTTCCTCACGCATCTGCCGGTCGAGCGCCAATCCGCCGACGAACTGCTCGCCGCGCTCGACGCGCAGCTCAGCCGCGCGGCGGCCGCGCACGACCCGCCCGAGACGCTGGTGATCTACCTTTCGATGCTGGGAACGCTGGATGCGGCCGCGGTTCCCTGTCTCGTGCCGCCCGGCGCGTCGCCGCTGGAAAGCGACCGGTGGTTGGCCGTGCCCAAGCTGCTGCGCCACATCAAGCAGCACCGCGAGCTCGAAGACTGCCACAAGCTCATCGTGCTGGACTCTGGCCGCGTGCTGTGCGATTGGCGGCTGTGTACCCTCTACAACGGATTCGCCGATCGGCTGGCGGATGCGGTGAACTCGGCGCAGGTCTCGCATCTGGCCGTGCTCAATTCGACGGGGCCCGGTCAGTTGGGCTGGTCGTCGTCCGAACTCGAAGCCTCGACGTTCGGTTACTATTTCCGGCTGGGCCTGACCGGCCTGGCCGACGTCGAGACTGGCAACGCGGATCGCCATGTCTCGCTGTACGAACTGCACCGCTACCTGGCCAATCGGGTCGATGCCTGGGCGGTTTTTAACCGCGCGGCCCATCAGCAGCCGCTGTTACTGCCGGCCGGCGTCGAGGATTTTCCGGTCGTGTGGTCGCTCAACCGGCGCGCGCAAACGCGGCTCAAGGCAGCGCCGCTGGTCAAACGTCAAATGCCGGTGAGCGACGACGAGCGCCAGACGCTGTGGCGCCGCTGCGAACAATTTGCCCCACAGGCGCCCTATCAGTCCGACCCCTTGGGCTGGCGCAATTTTCAGCAGCGGCTCCTCTGGCTCGACCAGGCTTCGGCAGCCGGCAAATCGTATTGGACTTCGGCCCGCAACACGTATGCCGAGCTGATCGGCCAGTCGCTTTCGATGGCCGACGCCCAGCGTCATCTACCGCCCGGAAAGTCCGCAGTGCGGCTCGCGGCGCACTCGCTACCGTTTGCCCGCTATGTCGGGCTACCGCTCGACAGCGGATTCGAGAGCCGGCTGCAAGGGCTGTCGCGCGGCGCGACTCCCGACGCGGTTGCCCGGTTCGTGGCGCATCTCGATCAACTCCACGGCGGCCAACTGGTCGAACGGCAATTCCTGCGGTTGCTGTCGCGCTATGATCTGCCGGGCTTGCTTCGACCGCCTTCGCTGCTCGGCCGGGCCTTGGACGTGCGTGAGCAGGCCGAACGCGCCGCGTTGCCCGGCGACGCGCGCTCGCTGGCGGCCATCGAGCCGCCCGTACGCGCGGCCGATGAACTGCGCCGCCAGGCGGAAGATCTGTGGCTCGCGGGCCAGGCGAGCCAACGCGGCCAGGCCGTGACCGGTTGGGCGTCTGCCGCGGCCGGTTACGCACGGGCCAGCGGCGCCAGCGACGAACTGAAACGGGCCTGGGCGCTCAGCGACCGCGCGTGGGCCGAACTCCCGTACGTGGCCGCGTGGCTT
>DATCFX010000513.1:0-1134 GCA_036509275.1 Pirellulales bacterium
ACCCGAAAGCCCTCCAAGCGTAAATCGCGGGCGGCGTAATAACAGCAGATGTTCGTGGCGATTCCGCAAATGACCATGTTGGCAATCCCGCTCGCTCGCAGCAGGGCTGCGAGGCCCCGATGCTGCGCCGTCACCGCGTAGGCCTCGAAGTCACGGTCGTAACCCTTCCTCCAGACGGTTTGAAAACGCTCCGCGCGCAGACCGGGCACGAAGTCGGCCCCCGGCGTGCCCATGACGCAGTGCGGTGGGTAGAGATTGTCGCGTTGGCCCAGGAAACTACAGTGGTCCGAAGGGTGCCAGTCCTGACTGGCGTCGATCCGTACCCAGGGCAACTCCAGCAGTCGATTCACGACTGGCACGACCTCCAGAGCGCCGGGCACCGGCAGTTCCTGGGGACACAGCGTTGTGAAGCCTCGCTGCATGTCCACCACCAGCAACCCACTCACGCTCAGCCGCAATGGTCCCACGGTCGCCCTCCGGTCGGGGTCGGTCGGTGCTGAACGGCTACTCGTCGCCGGCCATCGACCCGGCCGGCGCGGTCTACATCGGTTCGTCCACGCAGCCGAGCCTGCTGCAATTCATCGCGGCGCCGGCGCCGGTGGCCCAGCCGGCGCTGTTCATCTTCAATCAAAATCCGCTGCCGGGCTTCCTCCACGTCGGTGCCGCCGGCGGCGTGCTGGGCGAGGACGAAAACCCCGACCCCAACACCACGCTGCAAGCGGCCACGATCAACGGCGTCAGCGTGGCCAGCACCGGCACCACGGTCACGCTCGCTTCCGGCGCCCAGGTTACGCTTTACCCCGACGGCTCCTTCGACTACGACCCAGTGGCCGGCGTTCACAATGACAGCTTTACTTACACCGCCAGCAATGGCAGCCAAAGCAGCAATAGCGCCACGGTCAGCCTGGTCATCAACCCGATGGCCCTGGTGCCCGGCCCGCAAACCGTGGTCGAGAACAGCTCGCTGCTGTTCCAGGCGGTCAAGGGCAACGGCCTCAACGTGGCCAACGTCAGCGACGAGGACGACGTGGACATCACGCTCACGGCCAGCAATGGCACCTTGAGCCTGAGCGGCACCAGCGGCCTGAGCTTCAGCAGCGGCACCGGCAGCGGCGACGTCTCCATGTCGTTCAG
>DATCFX010000514.1:0-3305 GCA_036509275.1 Pirellulales bacterium
TAGACCGCTTTCGCTCGCAACATTTGGGGTTCGTGTTCCAGGCGTTCAACCTGTTGCCGATCCTCACCGCAGTCGAGAACGTACAGGTGCCGATGTTCGAGACCAACCGCTCGGCCAGCCAGCGGCAGGCGCGAGCCTTCGAATTATTGGAGCTGGTGGGCATTGCACACCGGGCCAGGCACGTACCCAAGGCACTGTCGATCGGCGAGCGGCAGCGCGTGGCGATTGCCCGCGCGCTGGCCAACGATCCACTGCTGCTGCTGGCCGACGAGCCGACGGGCAATCTCGATTCGCAAACGGCGGAGCAGATCATCGCGCTCTTCGAGCGCCTGCACGCCGAGCGCGGGACCACGCTCGTGCTGGTCACGCACGATCGCGACCTGGCCCGGCGGGCCCAGCGCGTGTTGCGCATGCAAGACGGACGAATCTCCAGCGAGGCGCTTGCGTTATGACCGGCCACCTGGCACTACTGCTGGCTCTTTGCATTTCCGGCGCCGAGCCCAATCCAGTGCTGGAAAAGCTCATGGCCGATGGGGTGAAGATCCGCCCGGACGTCACGCTGCGACTGCCGGCCCCGACGATGCCCGACGGACTCGACGCGGCGGCGCAACGCGCGGCGCTGGCGTCGGTGGCCGACGTGGATCGGCCGGTCGAAGCGCTGCTGCGCAAGTCGGTGTTGTCGCCCTTCGTGCTCAAGACCGAGCGCGAGAGCGTGGCCACCGCGGGGCGGCACGTCGATCTGTGGTTCGTGGCCTACGGCGATCTGGACCGGATCACGAGCGAGGAGTTTCTCAAGAGCCGGATGAAGGTCATGGACAAGCCGCGCGGCGAAGACAATTTGCCGCGCAAGGCGACGGTTCTCACGAGCGAGCAATTGAACGCGCGCGGGCTGCACGCCAGCAAGTCACCACGGATGGCCGAAGCTTATGCCCATGCGTCGTTTCCGCTCTTCGATCGCGTGCTGTTGTCCGTGACTTCGCACGTGGTGCAGACGCGCAACGACGAATCGGCCCTGGTGGCCAGCGAACTCGACCCGCGGTTCAACCAGGACCGGGAGTTCCCGATCTTCTGGCAAAAGCTCGAGCGCGACATCAATGGCAAGCTTGTGCCCGGCGAGAGGCACCCGTACCACGGCGTGGGCTCGTACGCCAAGATCACGAAGCTGATCGAGCCGCCCGGCGCGCTGTTCGTCGAGTGTCACCTCGTGTTTGACGAGCCGCAAGGCTGGTTCGACGGCGTGAACCTGTTGCGCTCCAAACTGCCGCTGCTGGCGCAGGAAAACGTGCGCAAATTTCGCCAGGAAATTCGCTGATTTAAAACTGGCCAGAAACGTCCGCAGGCGCGGTAGCGGAAGTCGTGAGACTTCCGAGATACAGCGCTCGAGCTTCGGAATTCGCACGAATTCCGCTACAGAAACGTCCGCAGGCGCGGTAGCGGAAGTCGTGAGACTTCCGAGATATAGCGCTCGAGCTTCGGTATTCGCACGAATTCCGCTACAGCCAGCGCCGCATCAAAAATCTTTGCGCGAGACGTACACGCAGCCGATCGCCAGCACCACGGCCAGGAAGGCCAGGTTGCTCCAAACGGGCCCCCAGACATCGACCCTCACGCGCGTGGCCCCCAGCGACTGCCGCCTGCCGGCGACGGGCACGCTGGTCTGGTCGGTCAAGAGGTAGTGTACCATGTTGTCCAATTCGCCCGGCTTGGGAAACACGGTATACAGCGGCTTAATGACATACCGATACGCAATGTCCATGCTCGATAGCACCGGCTGCCGCCGCTCGAGCACCTTTCCGGCGGCCAGGTCATATTCAATCACGCGGTTGTTGTCATCGGCCACGAGCAGGCGGTTGGAGCCGGCCAGCGTGGCGGCCGACACGTCGTGCAGGCCGGCGCCAGCCAGCGAAACGTCGGCCTGCTGTTGGGTGTCGTACAGCCAGAGCCGGCCGTCGTGAAAGACCGCGGCCACCCAACGGCCGTCGGGCGAGGCGGCCAGGAATCGCGGGACGCTGTTCCTTTTCACTGTCCACTCACGCTCGAGCCGCAGATCGGCAGGCGCGTACTGTTGCACGCGCCCGTCGGCCAGCGCCACCACCAGCGTCGGGCCTGCGTACGCCACCAGGCCGGGCACATAATCATCCATCGCGTTTTCGATCCGCACGCGGTATTGATCCTGGCCGTCGGCGGCGAGCAGCAACAGTCGCCGGCCGTCGAAAATCGCCAGTTCCGATTTCGCCGTGTTCAGCGCCGCGCTCAGTGGCGTGCTCAACTGCAAGGCAGGGCTAGCCTCGACGAACTTCGATCCGTCGCCTTCCAGCGGCAGTTCGATCCCCAGGACCTTGACCGGCTGTGGCTTCGCTTCAACGCTTCCCTTGAGCCGGAACACGCCGCGGGGAGTAACAGCCAGCGGCGTCCCCTGCGAATCGACGAGCAAGACTTCCGTGCCGGCAGGAGCGGCCGGCCCTTCGATGCGCCGCCAATCCTGGGCTTCCTTCCCGATCAGCAGCGGGGCCGCCCGGTTCATCGGCCCGAACTGTTGCAGCGGCTTGTCGATGGCCAGGATTCGCTCTCCGCGTGCGTCGTACACAGGCCCCACGAGCCCGCCGAAGAGTCCGAAGGCGACGCTCCGTTCGCCGCCAATTTCGGGCCTCAAGATTTCGTCCCACTCGCGGCTGACTGCTTGCCAACGCAGGACTTTCCCCGCTTCGTTGACCCGCTAGCAGCGCGTCGCCGGCCGGCACGATTTTTACGATTCGCTGCGGGTTCACGAAGATCGTTTCCAGTACGTTCTTGGTCGTGCCCACCGACCAGCAGACAAACCAGAACAGCACCGTCAGCACGACCGACACGATGGCGTTCTTCCAGATCACGCCGGCCAGCGCCGACACCGCGTAGTAAATCGCGAACAGAAACAGGTACAGCGGAATGCAGAGCAGCAGCCGCGGATTCCAGAGATCGAAGCGCACCCCCAGAATCAGCCAGATTCCGCCGATCAGCCACGCCGCGATCACTGCGATAAAGACGCAACCGCCGACGAACTTGGTGAGGAACACTAGCGGCCGCGAAACCGGTTTGCTCAACAGCAGATCGATTGCGCCCGCCTCGAACGTTTGTGGAATGATCGAGGCCGTTACGAGAATCGCCGCCAGCGTCCCGGCCACGCCCAGCACGAGCCCCGTGAAAATCAACAGCGCCTGGTTGATCCCGGAGACTAGGTCATCGCGCTGGATCGCCAGTGGACTGCCGACATCCCAAGCCAGGTAATAAAACTGCATCCGCGGCGGCCCGCTGCGGGCGATCTCGTG
>DATCFX010000515.1:0-1024 GCA_036509275.1 Pirellulales bacterium
ACGCGCCCGCCACATGGGTCCACACCAAAGAGAAAAGACATCCCGTGAAACCGCTTCGATCGCGCGCCGTCGTCTGCGTGGCCAGGTTGCTGCTTGGGCTAAGTTATTGCGGGTCGCTGATGGCGGCCGATCCCGATCGGCCTAGATTTGTGCTTGCGCCGGGCCAAGAGCCCGAGCACCCCAACGTCGTGCTGATCCTGCTCGACGACTTGGGCTGGGCCGACCTGGGCTGTTATGGCAGCAAGTTTCATCGCACTCCCAACGTCGACAGGCTTGCGAGCCAGGGCATGCGTTTTACCGATGCGTATGCCGCGTGCCCGGTCTGCTCGCCCAGCCGCGCGGCGATTCTTACCGGCATGTATCCGGCGCGGCTGCACATCACGACCTTCCTTCCCGGCCGGCCTGATATGCCGTCGCAAAAGCTGCTGCACCCGGTCATCAGCCAGGAACTCGCGCGGGAGAAACTGACGATCGCCGAAGTCTTGAAATCTGCCGGCTACACAACGGCCTGTATCGGCAAGTGGCATCTGGGCGATCACGCCGGGCCGGGCCGCGTGATGCCAGGCGACCAGGGCTTCGATGTGGTGGTGAACCAAAATGTCAATGGCCGCATTGCCGGCGGTCGTCGCGCCCAGCCCGGCAAAACCAAGCCGCTGGGCCGCGAGTTCGTCAGCCAGTTGCTGACGGACGAAGCCATCAAGTTCGTCGACGACAACCGCCAGCGGCCGTTCTTCCTGTATCTGCCGCACGTGGCCGTTCACATTCCGCTGGTCGCCAAGCCGGAGATTCAATCCAAGTACGAACGCGGGCCGCTACCGCCGCCGGGCCGGCAACGCAATCCGCTGTATGCGGCCACGATCGAAGATCTGGATGCCAACACGGGCCGGCTGCTGGCGCGATTGAAGGAACTGGACCTGGAGAAAAACACGGTCGTGATTTTTACCTCCGACAACGGCGGCCTGTCGGTGGAAGAGGGCGCTAACTCGCCGGCCACCTCCAATGCGCCGCAGCGAGCCGGCAAAGG
>DATCFX010000516.1:0-1205 GCA_036509275.1 Pirellulales bacterium
CGGTGTCTTTCGAGCCGATGCCACGCCGCCGTTGGGCACTCCGGTGGCTTATGCCATGGCGCGCAAGATTGAAGACCCGCTCACGGCCCGCGGCATCGTGCTGCTCGGAGCGGGTAAGCCCATCGTGCTCTGCGCGGTGGATTGGATTTCCATTTCCAACGGCGGCCACGATGCGTGGCGCGAGAGTCTGGCCCGGGCGGTAGGTACTTCGGTCGATCGCGTGACGGTGCATGTATTGCACCAGCACGACGGTGTGCGCTGCGACTTCAGCGCCGAAGTACTCTTGGCCCCGCAGGGGCTGGCGGGCAAGCGGTTCAATGTCGTGTTCGTGCGCGAAGCGATTGCTCGAGCCGCGCAGGCCGCCAAAGAATCGCTCCAGCAGGCCCGGCCAGTGACGCATCTGGGAGTCGGCGAGGCGCGGGTCGAAAAGGTCGCCTCGAACCGACGGATTCTCGGGCCCGACGGCCGTGTGGCGATTGCGCGCTCCAGTTCATATCGCATCCCCGAACCGATCCTGTCGCGATTGAATGCCGAAGCCAAACGGCAGGGTTACGAACTGAGCGCCGCGCGGATCGAAGAGGCGCTGGCCGCTCCCGAGGGCGTGATCGATCCACTGCTCAAGATGCTGACGTTCTTCAATGAAGACCGGCCGCTGGCGTCGCTGAGCTACTACGCCACGCATCCGCAAAGCTATTTCGGAAAGGGGGATGTGACTTCGGAATTCGTCGGATTGGCGCGGGCCGAACACGAGCGAGCACGCGACGGCCTGACGCTGGTACACTTCAACGGGGCGAGCGGCAACGTGGCCGCGGGCAAGTACAACGACGGCACTCCTGCCATGCGCCTGGTGCTGACCAAACGCATGGCCGACGCCATGCAACGCGCCTGGTTGGCGACCAAAAAGGTTCCGCTGACGGCCGCCGATTGCGAATGGCGCGTGCAGCCCGTGCGGTTGCCGATGGCCCCGCATTTGGACGCCGCCAAGCTCCGCGCGACGCTGCAAGATTCTCAGGCCGCCGAGCGCGACCGCCTCATCGCGGCCGGCAAGTTGGCGTTCGTGCTCCGCGCGCAGCAGGGCAACCCCATCCAGCTCACTTGCTTGAAACTCGGCAATGTCTATATCCTGCACATGCCGGGCGAACTGTTCGTCGAGTACCAACTGGCCGCACAGAGGATGCGACCGGCCAGTACGATCTGCATGGCGG
>DATCFX010000517.1:0-5595 GCA_036509275.1 Pirellulales bacterium
CGACCATTTGCGGCTGCTGTTCGCCCGGCTGGGCGAGCCGTTCTGCTACCAGTGCGGCGCGCCGATCGCGCAACAAATGCCCGAGCAGATTCAGGCCGAGATCCTGGCGCTGGCGCCGGGGACCAAGGTCATGCTGCTGGCCCCGCTGGTGCGGGGGCGCAAGGGGCAGCACGACGAGGTTTTCGCCACCATCCGCAAGGCCGGCTTTGTGCGGGCCCGGGTCGATGGCGAGGTCGTCGAGTTGGAGGCGGTGCCCAAGCTCGTGCGGCAGAAGAACCACACGATCGAGGCCGTGGTCGATCGCATCGTGATCCGCGAGAACATCGACTCGCGGCTGGCCGAAAGCATCGGCGTGGCCCTGCGCCATGGGGAAGCGCTGCTGGGCATCACGTATCTGCCGCCCGGCAGCGAGACGTGGCTCGACCGGATGTTCAGCACGGAATTCTCCTGCCCGCTGTGCAAGCTGAGCTACGAAGAATTGCAGCCGCGGACGTTCAGCTTCAACAGCCCTTACGGCGCCTGTCCTGCGTGCGACGGACTGGGCACCGTGCGGGCGTTCGATCCCGAACTGGTACTGCCGCGGCTGGAGTTGTCGCTCTCGGGCGGCGCGATTTCGCCCTGGCGCAGCGATCGCAATCCGCTGGTGCGCCGGCACCGGGCGCAGCTGCTCGAATTCCTGGCATCGGCCGGGTTGGCTGCCGGTCAGCCGCTGGCTGAGCTCAAGCCGAAGGCCTTGAAAGGGTTGCTCGAAGGCGACCGCAACGGATATCCCGGCCTGCTTGCGTTGCTCGACGAAGAATACGCGGCGGCCGCCGATGACGACGTCCGCGAGCGGCTCGAGGCCTTTCGCGCCTCGATTTCCTGCGCGGCTTGCGGCGGGGCGCGCTTGCGGCCCGAGGCCCGCAGCGTGCTGGTCGGCGGCCGGGCGATTCACCAGGTCGCGGCGCTGACGGTGTCCGAGGCTCGGCAGTTTTTTTCGCAGCTCGAGTTCGCCGCGGCCCAGCGGCCGATCGCCACGCCAATTCTGCGCGAGATCCGCGCGCGGCTCGATTTTCTCGATCAAGTCGGCTTGGGATATCTGAATCTCGACCGCTCGGCCGATTCGCTCTCGGGCGGCGAACTGCAACGCACGCGGCTGGCCACCGGCATCGGCTCGGGCCTGGTGGGCGTGTGCTACATTCTCGACGAGCCTTCGATCGGCCTGCACCCCCGCGACGGCCAGCGGCTGATCGCCGCCCTGCGGAACCTCGAACAGCTCGGCAATACGCTGCTGGTGGTCGAGCACGACGAAGCGATCATGCAGTGCGCCGACTGGCTGATTGACATGGGGCCGGGCGCGGGACGGCATGGCGGGCAGATCGTGTCGCAAGGCACGCCGGCCGAGGTGGCCCGCGATCCGGCGTCGATCACCGGCCGGTATCTCAGCGGGCAATTGCAGATTCCGATTCCAAGTGAGCGCCGCCAGCCGGATTGGAAACACGCGTTGGCCATCGAGGGCGTGAGCACCAACAATCTCAAGCAGGTGAGCGTCGAGTTTCCGCTGTCGCTGCTGGTGTGCGTGACCGGCGTGAGCGGGTCGGGCAAAAGCTCGCTGTTGAACGAGACGCTGGCCCGGGCGCTGGTGCGGCAGTTGGGCGGTGCGGGGCCGCGGCCGGGGCCGTTTGAACGGCTGCGCGGCGTGCAGCACATCGACAAATTCATCGAGATCGACCAATCGCCCATCGGCCGCACCCCGCGCAGCAATCCGGCCACGTACAGTGGCGTGTTCGACGAAGTGCGGAAGGTGTTCGCCCACACGCGCGAGGCCCGGCTCCGCGGCTACAAGGCCGGCCGTTTCAGCTTCAACGTCAAAGGCGGCCGCTGCGAGTATTGCCAGGGCCAGGGCATGCGGAAGATCGAAATGAACTTCCTGCCCGACCTGTATGTGCCCTGCGCCGAGTGCGGCGGAGCGCGGTTCAACCGCCAGACGCTCGAAGTGCATTATCGCGACCGCTCGATCGCCGACGTGCTCGACATGCCGGTGGACGAAGCCGTGCAGTTTTTCGAAAATTTTCCGGTCATCCGCCGACTGCTGGAAGGCATGCAGCACGTCGGGCTGGGCTACATGACGCTGGGGCAATCGTGTACGACGCTCTCCGGCGGCGAGGCGCAGCGCATTAAGCTGGCCACCGAATTGGCCCGGGTACAAACCGGCAAAACGCTGTATCTGCTCGACGAGCCGACCACCGGCCTGCACTTTGACGACACGCGCAAGCTGCTGGTCGTGCTCCAGCAACTGGTCGACCTGGGCAACACGGTGATCGTGATCGAGCACAACCTGGATGTGATCAAGAGCGCCGACTGGATCATTGACCTGGGACCCGAAGGCGGCGAAGCCGGCGGCCAAATCACGGCCAGCGGCACGCCGGAACAGATCGCCGCGCTGGAAGACAACGCCACCGGCCGCTTTCTACGTCCCGCGCTCGCAGGGCAGGCGCCAGCCGCCGCGTGCGGGCCGAACCCGCGCATTTAGCCGGCCCTTTCAAGGGCCGCCGTATGTTCGTACGGCGCCGCGCCGTCAGTGGCCCAGGATTCTTGCCAGCTTCTCGCGCGTGCCGGGTTCTTGCAGTTGGGCCTTGCCGAAGCCGCTGGTGGCGCCGGCCGCGACTGCTACCTGGTCGTGCTCGGGATAGTTGGTCACGAGCATGACTGGAATCGACTTGAACTGCGGATCGGCCTGGAGATGCTTGATGATGTCCATGCCGTCGGTGTAATCTATGTCGAGCTTGCGGTTGACCAGCACCAGGTCGAACTTGCCGCTGCCGAGCTGCGCAAGTGCGTCATTGAGCTGATGGGCGCGCACGACTTCGGCCCCGAATTGCCCCTCGAGCAGTGAACGGATCGAGGCATGGTCGGGATTGCACTGACCGACGTCGAGAACGCGCTTCATATTTGTTTCGCGACCAGCGGTCGCGGCTTTATGGGTTATTCCGAGGCCTTGATGGCGTAGACGTGCGTCTTGTTGGCGATGAACAGCGTGTCGTTGGCCACGACTGGGGTGCTGTAGACCGCGTTCTTCACGTCGACCTCGTTGATGATTTCCTTCGTGGGCGAAAGCCGGAAAATCGTGACCTTGCCCTCTTCGTCGCCGACGTACACTTTGTCTTCGACGATCAACGACGAACCCCAGGTGGCCGCGAACAAGTCGTGCGTCCAGTGGACTTTGCCCGTCTTGGCGTCGAGGCAGTGGACCAGGCCGCTGAAATCGGGGATGACGAGGATGTTGTTCTTGATGGCCACGGTGCCGCAGGTGCGGTGCATGGTCTCTTCGAACTCGACCTTGCCGTCGCCGTTGTTGTCCTGCTCGCTATAGTGCCAGATCACGCCCGAATTGGGGTTCGGCCGGGCCACTTCGCCGTCTTCCTTGATCACGTTCTGCAGCCGGCGCGGCGGCAGCGGGTGTTTGAGATCCTTGAGGCTGAAAGCCAACTCGGCGCTAATGTCGCCGTGCTTGTTCGGATCGATGCACCACAGATGCCCGATGCCTTCGCCGTGCTCGGGATCCTGGCCCACGGCAATGTACACGCGGTCTTCGTGGATCACGGGCGTGCCGATGATCTCGTTGCGGGTACCGCGGCCGCCGAGAATGTATTTCGATTCCTTGGGGTTGGCGTCGAACTTCCAGAGCAGCTCGGCCTTGCCATCCTTGCCGGGCTCGCCGCGGAAGCTATACAGCCAGGCATCACCGCCGGCAAACAGCACCTGCGGCACGCCGCCGATTACGGCGTAGGCCGGGCTCGACCACTGGCCGTGCAGAATGTTGTTGCCCGGCGAACGGTCCTGCCACAGGATTTTGCCCGTGTGCTTGTTCATGCACAAAAAGCTGGGGGCCTGCGGGGCCGGCAGGTTGATGTGCGACTCGTCGACGCCGTTGGACGTACACACGAAGATCAGGTCGCCGGCCGAGGTGATCGAGCAACTGCACATGTTGTGCTGCGAGACGCCCAACTGGCCCATCATGTCCAGCACCCAGACGGTGTCGGCTTCGTCCTTGCTCGTGAACTTTTCGTCCTTGTAGGGGCCGTCGTTCTCGCCGTCGTAAAAACCCTGGGTGTCGAGGCACACCACCTCGCCCCGGCTGGTGACGATCCACAGCCGGTCGCCTTCGACCAGCGGCGTGGCGCAAATGCCCTGCATGGGCCAATCATGTACTCGGCCGCTGGGCAGCTTTGCACTCGAATGCTGCCAGAGGAAGCGACCGTCGTCTTCGCTGAAACACAGCAGGCAGCCCAGGTCGACCGAGGCGGGATAGTGCTTCAGCCAGCCGGCGCCGTTGTTGGTGCCCACGTACACCTGGCCGTTGGCGACCACGGGGTTACCGTAGCTTTGCGAACCGAGCCGGCCGACCCACTTGATGTTTTTGGCGGTGTCTTTATTCCATTCGCCGGTTTTGTCGTTGAATTCGCCGGGGTTGAACTCGGTGGGAATATTCTTGCCCTCGGGCGTGTTGTTGCGCGTGCTCGAGCCGGCCCACTGGTTCCAGTCCTTGGGTCCGACTTTGATCCGGTCGGGCCGCGTGCTGGTCGCGGCCACGGTGCGAGCCGGCGTCTTGGAACGGGCCTGCGTCCCCGGTTCGGCGGCCAGGCGCGAGGCCACGGCCCCCACGACCAGCCCCATCGTCACCAGCGCGGCGACCGCGCGATAGATCGTCTTGTTCACGATATATTTCTCCGGCAAGAGTTCAGTTGAGTTGAATGGAAGAGCTGGCTTAGTTGGGAGTGACAAGAACGTTATCGACGAGGATCTCGGCGTCGCCGGCATTGCCGAACAACCCGGGGCTGCCGACCAGATTGCCCACCTCGTCGGTGCCTTCGAGCGTCCACTTGTCCGGCTCCTTGTCGCCGCGGGGCCAGAACTTGCCCTGGAGCACGGCCTTGCCCCCTTCGGTCGAAGCCCGCAACTTGATCGTGTACCACGTGTCGGGCTTCCACGCCGCCGGCACCGTGCGGCTGAAGCGCTCGAGCTGCGAAGTCCAACTGCGGACCTGCAATTCCTGGTGCTTGCCCATCAGGTCCAGCGTGTAGCGCTGGGCAATGACGCCCGCGTCGGGCAGCTTGCTCACGCCGCGGACATCGGCCTGGATCGTGTAGTCGTGCAGATCGACCGGGCCCATCAAAGACTGGCTGCGCGTGCCCTTGGGAATGGTCGAAAGCTTGACCATGACCTTGTTGCCGTCCACGTCGCGCACCACGTTGCGATAACGGGCGCCGACCCACGTGACCGGTATCTCGCCGTTGGAAAAATCGAACTTCCAGGGCAGCGGCGGCACGATGCGCACCCGGGCGGTGCCGGTAATGTCGCCCACTTTGGCCTCGACGGACACCGCGCTATGGCTGGCCGAGCTGTCGGCCGTGAGCCGGCCATGCGGATCGATCTGCGCCGGCCCTTTGACTTTGAACTTGGCCGCATCGCTTTCTTCCAGCAATTGTCCGCGGCTGTTGAACACGCGCACGCGGTAACTGACGCTTTCGCCCGGCTTGATGAGTGTCTCGACCGGCACGACCTGCACGTGCGCCGGCTGGCGATCGTCGGCCACGGCGGCCTCGGCCGGCAGCT
>DATCFX010000518.1:0-1497 GCA_036509275.1 Pirellulales bacterium
GTAGCGCGCTCCCAGAAAGTTCGGGCCGCCGGAACGCGACATCGCCGGCATGCTGAAATAGCCGGGCAACCCGCGCGGGGCCGCGCGCTCGCGGGCCGTCACCGAGCCCAAGCTGGGATGAAAGCTGACAAAGGCCCCGCAGCCGACGGGCACCCGCGGCGGTGCGCCGGTCATCATGTAATGGTTGCCGGCGCCGTGGTTCTGCTGATTGTGGCAAATCGAGCGGATCAGCGTGAACTTGTCGCTGGCGGCCGCCAGCCGCTGCATGTGCTCAGAGAAGAACATGCCCGGCGTGCGCGTGGCGATCGTATCGAACTGGCCGCGGATCTCCAGCGGTGCGTCCGGCTTGGGATCGAAAGTCTCGAAATGCGAAGGCCCGCCGTCCATCCACACCAGGATGCAGCTATTGGCCGCACGGCGCACGGGCGTGCCGCCGGCCGAAGCCTGCGACGTGAGCCGCAGCAAGTCGACCAGCCCACCGGCGGCCAGCATGCCCAGGCCCAGTTGCAGGCAATCGCGCCGCGTGCCGCCTTGAGGGCTTTTTTCCGTCGATCGATGTCGGCTCATCGCTTCAGTCCTTGAAAACAAACTCGGGCGTGTTCAATAGGGCCCACAACAAGTCTTCGGTCGTCTGCCGGCGATTGGCCCCGGCGGCGTACAAAGCCGTCGTGGCCGCCGACTCCGCCGCGGTCGGCAGCCGCGAATAGGCGAGCAGGTAAAGCTCCTCGACGATCTCGCGAGGGCTTTTGCTGCTGGCGGCCAGCAGAGCGGCGCGGCCCTTGTCGCTGGTCACCTTTTCGTGCAATTGCGGCGCGTTCATCAGGTGCAAGGCTTGCACCATCGTGGTTTCGCCGGTCCGCTCGTAGGGCGGATCCTGATTTCGATCGGGCCGGCCGAAGGCATCGAGAAACAAGGAATCGATGCGGTGCGTCCACAGTTCGATGGCCCGCGAGCCGGCCGGCATCGCCGCGAAGGTCTCCGGCACGCCGGTGATATCGCTCACGGCGTCCAGCAGCACTTCGGCCCGCAGACGCTGGCGATAATGCCGCGAATAGTTGCGCGTGTCGGAGATATTGTGGCCGTTGTGCAAGCTCGACAGGCCATACGCGTGGCTGGTCATGATCGTGCGGATCAGGGCTTTGAGATCGTAGTGCTGACGGCGGAAATCGGCGGCCAGGGCCACGAGCAGCGGCCGGTTGCTGGGCGGATTCGTGGCCCGCAGATCGTCGACCGGATCGACCAGGCCGCGGCCTAGCAGTTCGGCCCAGACCCGGTTGACGGCCACCTCGGCGAAGTAGGGGTTATCGTCGGCCGTGAGCCACTCGGCCAGCACGCGGCGGGGATCTTCGTCGGCCGCCGGCTGCCGGGCCTGGCCGAACAGCGGCTTGGGATCGACCTTTTTGCCGGTCAACGGGTGCAAAACCGAACCACGGGCCGCGACGTAAATCACTTCTTCGCCGCCGGAAATCGGCGCCGAGATGCCCTGGCCCTTGTACG
>DATCFX010000519.1:0-4999 GCA_036509275.1 Pirellulales bacterium
ATCCGTGCGCCTGGCGAGGATCGAGCTTGCTGTATTTGGGGTGTTCGGTATCCAACACCTGTAGCTCGCACATGCCGGTGTACGCGGCGTCTCCGGTGCCTGGATAGCGAATGGCCAGCCCGTTGTTGCCGCCCGGCGGCAGCTTGATCTCCACCTGGGCGATAAAATTGCTGTATTGTCCGTGGGTGTAGAGCACGCCGCCCTTGTGCGGTTTGCAGCGGATCGCGCCCTCGACCACTTCGTAGTTGTCGGTCGAGCCTTCCCAGCCGGCGAGGTCCTGGCCGTTGAACAGCGGCGCAAAGTCGCGGCCCAAGCGGCGGTCGGCCTCGGCGGGCGGAATTTCGCGGACGAACACATTGCGCCAGCGGATTTCCGATCCGTGCGTTTGCAACTGGATCGGACCAGTGCGAAACAGCGGCCGTGTACGGTCCCAATAGTTCTCCATGATGGCGTGATCGACGACGAGCTTGTCGTTGAGATACACCGTTGTACGAGCGCCCACCTGGATAATATGAAAGCGGTTCCACTCGCCAAACGGCTTGTCGGCCAGCACCAGCGGGTCCTTGCCGGGCGCGCCTGGCTTGTTGTTCCACAGCCCGCCAGAGCCTTTGTCGGCGCCGAGCTTGAACTTGGTCGGTTCGGTGTAATCCCAGATCTGCACCTGCGGCGTGCCGCGCAGGTAGATGCCGCTATCGCCCTTGGGCAGCATCTTGTAATCGACGTACAGCTCGACGTCGCCGTAGTCGCGCTCGGTGGTGGCGTAGACGCCGTGGCCGTCGTTCACCAGTTCGCCGTTTTCCACGTGCCAGTGCGTGCGCAGGTCTTCCAGGTCGGCGGCCCGCTTCTTAGCCCGTTCGTCTTCCGGCATGGCGGCGATTTTTTCAGGATTGCCATTGAGCCCGTACCAGCCGGAGAGATCCTGACCATTGAACAGCGCGGTAAAGCCGGCGGGCGGTTCGTTTTCGGCCGCCGACACGGTGGTGGTGGTCACGAGCAAACTCAAGATCAACATGGCGAGCAAGCGATGCACGGGCGGGATCCTCGGTATCGAGTTGTGGGCGGGCAATCAGAGGCCGGCTGGCGGCGGTAGGCAATTGCCCGCAATCGTAGCCTCCGGGCGTGGAGAATACCAGCATTTGCGGGAAGCTTTCAGCCAAGATCGCCGGCGGGCGTTATTTCGGCTGGGCCGAGGCAAAGCGAAAGAGCCGGCCTTGCGTGGTCATGAAGTAGACCTCGCCCTGCTCGTCCTCGCCGAAGGACATGATCGGCATCACGTTGCCGGCGATCGGGTGATTAGCGACGACTCGTCGCCGGGCCGGATCGTATTTCAGTCCCCAAATCCGGCCGGTCACGTAATCGCCGTACAGATACATGCCGGCCAGTTTCGGCACGCGCTGCCCGCGGTACACGTGGCCGCCGGTGATCGACTTGCCGATGTCGTGGTGATACTCCCAAATCGGCTCGATCAGGTCGGGCCGCGGGGGCGAACCGCCGGGGCCAAAGCGGTGCATGCCCTCGCGGAGGGCCCAACCATAATTGCCGCCGGAGCGGATCAGGTCGATCTCTTCCCAGATGTTCTGGCCCACGTCGGCCGCCCAGCAGTCGCCGGTTTGGCGGTCGAACGACAGGCGCCAGATATTGCGCACCCCGTAGGCATAGATTTCGGGCCGGGCCGGCGGGCGGCGGGCGAACGGATTGTCCTTGGGGATGGCGTACTTGAGGCCGGGGTCTCGCCGATCGACGTCGATCCGCAGAACCGAGCCCAGCAGCGTTTTCAGGTTCTGGCCGTTGCCGTGCGGATCGTCGGCCAGGCCGCCGTCGCCTAACGCGATGTACAGATAGCCGTCGGGCCCGAACGCCAACGTCCCGCCGTTATGGTTCCAGTAGGGCTGCGGAATACGCAGCAGCTCTTCTTCGCTGTCGGGGCTGGCCTGGGCATGGTCCGAACCGGTAGCACGAAAGCGCGAGACGACGGATACGTGCGGCGCGTCGGTGGTCGTGTAATACGCGAAGAATTCGCCGTTTTGCTCGAAATGCGGATGGAAGGCCAGGCCCAAAAAGCCCTCTTCGTTTTCCTTGTCGGAATAGCGAACTTTTTGGTGCAAATCGAAAAACGGCTCGGACTGCTTCACGCCTTGACCGTTGGGAAACACGAACACGCGGCCCAATTGCGAAGCCACGAACACGCGATTGCTGCCATCGCCGGCATGCGTGAGCACGATCGGCCGGTCGAATTCCAAATGCTCGAACGCCCGCTCGACGCGAACCTTCAGCGGCTCGCGATCGACATCCCGCGGCACGCCCGAGCGCAAGGCGGCCGTCAAGAGCTGTCCGGCTTTCATATCCGGCACCAGCAGGTGGCCGGTCGGCTGGTCGAGGCCGATATCGGCGGCCGATTGGTATCCCTCGGCCAAGAGTTCCGGCTGATCGCTGCCCGGGGGTAGCGACCAAATCTGCCCGGTGGTCCATTGGCTGATATACAAATTGCCATCCAGGTCGCGCACCAGGCCATCGGCCGCTGGCAATCCCCGGGCGATGATCGACCAGCTATCGTCGGCTAGCCCGAGGCGTCCCACCTGGCCCGCCAAAGAATCGGCGACCCACAACTGACCGTCCTCGACCAGCACGCCATTGGGAGCCCGCAAAGCCGGCTGACGCTGGTTATCGAGCAGCAGGGTGACGCTGCCGGTGGGTGCAATGCGATAGACGGCGCCATCGTGGCCTTTGAGATCGCCGGTATCCGAGACGTACACGTTGCCGGACTCGTCGGCGGCCAGGTCATTCAGCGAATAGACGGGCCTGCCGAAAGCTGCGGCCGACACAAACACGGTCGCGCGGCCCGACGGATTGATGCGCCAAATCTTCTGGCCATCGGCGGCGTACAGGTTCCGGCCGATGAACACGAGCCCTTTGGGATCGTCCAGGCCCGTGGCAAACGGGACCGCCTTGCCGGGCGTGACCAGCATCACCGCGCCGTCCCCGGCCTTTTCGAACTCGCCGATCACGGAGACGAACATCCGTCCGTCGGCGGCCTTGACCGCCGACTCGGGATTCTTGAGGCCGATCACCAGCGGCGGCAATTTCGGGTCGGGCGCAGCCGCTTGGCTACCACCGGCGAGCGCGAACCAAACGAGCGTGAAGATTGAGATGCGAAGTCGAAAGTGGCGCGTCATCGGCGTCTCGCAAGCTGTGATATTGGGTCCATTGAGTCAGCAAGGCAGCTTAGGCGATGGGTGCGGCCCCGGTCAATTGGCGAGGTCAGATAGCAGCATTGGGCGGGCGGGCTGGCTCCTGGGGCGGCGGGTGTTTCGGCGGCTGGGGCCGCACAATGTGGCCGGTGGCCAGTTGGACGACCGTGTGCCCCAGCCGCGACACCTCGACCGCATCGTGCGAGACCAGGAGCGTGGGCACCTGCCACTCGGCGAGCACGCGCTCGAGAAACTCGAGCACGCGATCCTTGAGCGCGTCTTCGATGGAAACCAGCGGTTCGTCCAGCAGCAGCAGTTCGGGGCCGCTGAGCAGTGCCCGGCCCAAGGCCACCCGCTGCCGCTGACCGCCCGAGAGCGTGTGAGGAGTGCGGTCCAGCAGCGCGCCCAATTCGAGCACGTCGACCAGGTGCTGGAAATCGAAGCTCCGCGCGGCGGCCGGCCGGCGTTGGGCGCCATAGTGCAGGTTCTGACGGACGTTCATGTGCGGAAACAGCAGGCGCTCCTGAAAGACGTAGCCCACCCGCCGCGCCTCCGGCGAAAGGTTGATGCGGGCGCTGGAATTGAACAGCTCGCGCTGGCCGTAGCGGATGGTGCCGGCGTCGGGCTTGCGCAAGCCGGCGATCATCGAGAGGATCGAGGTCTTGCCGCTGCCCGAGGGCCCGAACAGCACCGTGACCGGGCTGTCAGAGACGAAGGCGGCATCCACCTGGAAGCCGGAAGAATAGCGCAGCCGGCAATCGAACTCGACCAGGCTCATCGCGTGAAGACAGCGCTCAATGGCTTGAAGACGGGCCTCATTGTTTGGAGACCAGGCTCATTGCTTGAAATAGAGCATTTCGCCCGTGTCGATCGTGCCGAAGCCGGCCGTGCGGAATTTGTCCGCCGCCTTGGGCGATCTGAGATACTCGTAAAAGCGGCGCACGGTCGCCCGGTCGGCACCTTGCTTGAGCAAGAGCAGCGGATACACGATCGGCTCGTGCATCTTGTCGGGAATATCGTAGATCACCTGCACCTTGGAGTTTCCCAGCGTATCGCTCCAGTAAACGATGCCGGCATCCGCCTCGTGCAGCGCCACGTACTTGAGCGTGGCCAGCACGTCGACGCCGCCGATCGACTTCTTGAGCACGGCATCCAGCACGCCGGCCTGTTTCAGGGCCTGCCGGGCATATTCGCCGGCCGGCACCTTGGGCTCGGCCAGCGCCAGACGCCGCACCTGCTTTTCGGCCAGGTCGGACAACTGCGCGACCTTGACAGGCGAATCCCAGGCCGTGATCACGACCAGGTGGTTGGTGAGCAGGTTTGTGCGCTCCGCAACCAGCCCCTTTTTGGCCAGGTAGTCGGCCATTTCCTTGTCGGCCGACAGAAACAAATCGGCCTTGGCGCCCTCGACAATCTGCTTGGCCAGCCCGCTGGACGGCCCGGGCATCACCTCGACGTCGATGCCGGTCTCGTTTTCGAAATCGTCGTCGAGATCGTCCACCGTGCCCGACGCACTGGCCGCCACCCAGATGCTGATGGCGCGTTTATCGTTTTCCAGCGGCGCGCTTTTCGAGCAGCCGACGGCTAGCAAACCCAGGAGCAGCAACCAGCACGTTCGCATTTTTATAAGGCCCGTTTCGCTTGAGTGCTTCTGGCCCGCGTCACACGTCGCACAGGGCGACGGCCTGTTGCAGCCCTTCCAGCGGATTGCGCGTGGGAATGAACTCCTGGCCCACGTAGCCGGTGTAGCCGATCTCGAGCAGCTTGCGCATGATCGGCGGATATTGCAGCTCCTGGTCGGAATCCAACTC
>DATCFX010000520.1:0-3954 GCA_036509275.1 Pirellulales bacterium
TTTCGCCCGGCCGGCCGCTAACCGGCTTCTGGCCCCGCAGGATGCGCTCGCGCACGGCCGGCGGAAACCCGCCCGGCGGCTCGCCCATCCGCCCGGCCAGCAGGTCGACGACCGACTCGGGAAACGCCAGGTCGCGCTTCGTATCCAGCACGTCTTCGGCCGAGAGATTATTGGTGACGAGAAACAGGGCCAGGTCGCCCACCGATTTGCTCGACGGCGTGACCTTGACGATGTCGCCCAGCAGGCGGTTCACGTCGGCATACATGCGACAGATTTCGTGCCAGCGCGGGGCCAGCCCGATCGCCTGGGCCTGTTCGTACAAGTTCGTGTATTGGCCGCCGGGCATTTCGTTGTGATACACGTCGGCGGTGCTGGCCTTCATCGTCGATTCGAAAGGCTGGTAATAGTCGCGGACGACTTCCCAATACTCGGCGATTTTTTCCAGGCTCTCCGGGTCCAGCCCACTCTCGCGCGGCGTGTAGCGCAGCGCTTCGACCACGGAGTTGAGGTTCGGCTGGCTGGTGAGGCCCGACAGGGGCGCCATGGCGACGTCGGCGATGTCCAGATCGACTTCGGCCGCCTTGAGAATCGAGGCGGCCTGCACGCCGCTGGTGTCGTGCGTATGGAAGTGAATCGGAATGCCGATTTCCTGCCGCAGCGTGCGCACCAGCAGTTCGGCCGCGTAGGGCTTGCACAGGCCGGCCATGTCCTTGATGGCCAGGATGTGGGCCCCCATCTTTTCCAGTTCCTTGGCCATGCCGACGTAGTACTTCAGATCGTACTTCGTGCGCCGCTTGTCCAGCACGTCGCCCGTGTAGCAGATGGCCGCTTCGCACAGGGCGTCGGTGGCCAGCACCGCGTCCATCGCCACGCGCATGTTGGGCAGCCAATTCAGCGAGTCGAAGATGCGGAAGATATCCATGCCCGCGTCGGCCGATTCCTTGACGAACGAGCGCACGACGTTGTCTGGATAGTTCGAGTAGCCCAGTGCGTTGGAGGCGCGGAACAGCATCTGGAACAGGATGTTGGGGATCTTTTCGCGCAGTTGCAGCAGCCGGTCCCAAGGGCATTCCTTGAGAAACCGCATGGCCGTGTCGAACGTGGCCCCGCCCCACATTTCGATGGAAAACAGATTCGGTAGCCGTTGTGCATACGTCTCGGCGATGGCCAGCATGTCGTAGGTGCGCAGCCGCGTGGCTAGCAGCGATTGGTGGGCGTCGCGGAACGTGGTGTCGGTCAGCAGCAGCGGCTTTTGCTCGCGAATCCACTTGCTGAAGCGCTCGGGCCCCAGTCGCTGGAGCAACTGCCGCGTGCCTTCCGGCGGCGGCGTGGCCGGCAGCTCGGGCACGGGGGCGGGCGTGCGATTGATATTGGCCGGCTTGTGCTTCACCAGCGGATGACCGTTGACTGCCACGTCCGCCAGGTAGCGGAACAACCGCGTGGCCCGATCGCGCCGCGCCGTGAACTGAAACAGCTCGGGAGTTTCGGTGAGAAAGCGGGTCGTAAAGCCGCCTGCCAGGAATTTTGGGTGCGTGACCAGGTTGATCAGGAAGGGGATGTTCGTCTTCACGCCGCGGACGCGAAACTCCTGCAGCACGCGCTCCATGCGGCGCGCGGCGTCCGGAAAACGCCGGCCCCAGGCCGTAACCTTGACCAGCAGCGAATCGTAATACGGCGTGACCACCGCCCCGGAAAACGCCGTGCCCGCGTCCAACCGCACGCCCATGCCGGCCGCCGAACGATAATGGGCGATGCGGCCGTAGTCGGGCATGAAGTTGTTTTCAGGATCCTCGGTCGTCACGCGGCATTGCATGGCGTAGCCACGGGTGACGATCGACTCCTGGTCGGCCAGCCCGATCTCCGGATCGTCCAGCCCCACGCCTTGCGCCACCAGGATTTGCGCGCGGACGATATCGACGCCCGTCACGGCTTCGGTAACCGTGTGCTCGACCTGGATGCGCGGATTGACTTCGATGAAATAAAACTTGCCGCTGTCGGCGTCGACCAGGAACTCGACGGTGCCGGCGCTGACGTAGTTGACCTGGCGGCCGATTTTCAAGGCCGCTTCGCAGATGGCGTCGCGCAATTGCGGATCGAGGTTCCAAGCCGGCGCGATCTCAACCACCTTCTGGTGCCGCCGCTGGAGCGAACAATCTCGCTCGTACAAATGCACCAGCCGGCCGTGCTCGTCGCCGAGCAACTGCACCTCGATATGTCTGGGCCGGGAAATGAACTTTTCCAGAAACACGTCCGCGCTGCCGAAGGCCGCCAACGCCTCGCGCTGGGCTTGCTCCAGTTGCGGGGCCAATTCGTCCGGCTTGTGTACGACCCGCATGCCACGGCCGCCGCCGCCTTTGGCCGCTTTCAGCAGCACCGGATAGCCCAATCGCCCGGCCAGCGCGACCGCCTCGCCCGGATCGTCGAGCGGCTCTTTGCTCCCGGCCAGCACCGGCACGCCGGCCGCTTCGGCCAAGGCCCGGGCCATGATCTTGTCGCCGAGCTGGTCCAAAATCTCAGGCGGCGGACCGCAAAAAATGATGCCCGCCGTCTGGCAAGCCCGGGCCAGGTCGGGATTCTCCGACAAAAATCCGTAGCCCGGATGGATCGCGTCGACCTGGTGCTCGAGGGCGATCTCGATGATGCCGGCGATATCGAGGTAGGATCGGATCGGTTCGCCGGGCTTGCCCACGGGGTAGGCTTCGTCGGCCTTGAAGCGGTGCAGCGCGTAACGGTCTTCGTGCGAATACAGGGCTACGGTGCGAATTCCGCACTCATGCGCCGAGCGGCAGACGCGGATCGCGATTTCGCTGCGGTTGGCGACCAGTAGCTTGCGGATCGGTTTATGCGAGTTCATCGCCTAGAATGTAGCAAGCGACAACCGGCACGGGCTAGGGGGCCAGTGGCCGCACGGCCGGGTTTGGGTCACTCGCGAGCGTCCCCCGCTTTCCGTTTTGCCTTGGCAGGTCGGGGATGGGTGGTGGGCGGTTCGTTTGCGATCAGGGTCGACAGGGCGCTGGAAATGAGCTGGGCCCTCTTGACGTCCCTTTGCTTGGCCAGGCGGTCAACCGCTTTCAGCAGGCCCCGTTCCATGCTCACCGAGACCCGGACCGCGCCGGCGCCGACTTTTGGACGACCGACCTTTCGCTTAAATCGCTTCCACTGCTTTTTCGACTCCTCGTCCAAGGCATTGAATCCGTCGGCTGCAAACTCCTTGTCGTACTTTGCAGTCTCCTCCGCCAACTGACGCTTGGTCAGTGCGCCCAGTCGGCTGAATTCGGAATTCTGCTTTTTGGTCTTTGCAGCCATTGCGTTACCGAGACCTGCGGAAGCGGCGTTTTTCTCGCTCCGTCAGCGGTCGTGCGTGGATTACGAACGCGGCTCCGTCCTCGTCGAGTACGCGATGTTCCACTTCTGCCATCGAAACGCGCGGCGGCGTGCCATTAATTAATTGTACAACAAATGTTGCTCATGGAAATGGCGGGAGGCCCCGATTGGCGCCTTAGGATCGACCGAAAAATAACTTCTCCGCAACTCCTCTCCCCTTGCGGGAGAGGGCAGGGTGAGGGGCCGGGAAAAACCGAAGTTATTTTCGGCCGATCCTTACGAATGCGCAGCAGCCGGCACCGGCGGACTATCACGAAAGCCGATGAGGAAAATAAGCAGCGTGACAACGGCCCAGGCGGCTGGCCAGATCCAGATCCAGAACCAATCGTGCCGCTGAGCCGCGCGCCACTCTTCCCGCGAAATGCGGCCGTCGTGGTTGGTATCGATCTGCTGCATCGCTTTGCGCAGGGCCGCCGCCGAATATGTCACACCGCCCGGCTGCTCGATGTAATCGCGCGTCACGTCGGCAATCGTCATGCTCTGGCCGGGGGCCAGGTTCAGATGCCGTGCCAGCCCGGTCTTCGCGACCGGATCCCACTCGGGCAGCGGCAGCTCGGCCGGGGCGCTGAG
>DATCFX010000521.1:0-1769 GCA_036509275.1 Pirellulales bacterium
ACCAAAATCCGACGAAACTTCCCACTCAAGCACATTGAACGGAGCATGCGATCTTTCCACCGTGCGATTGTTCCCACCGGCCCGTAGTTCGTTCTAACCAACAGCCGCAGGCACCGCGAGGAAAACTCGATTTTTTAGAACTTCGGGGGCGATTGTAGTGGCGTCGGCGGCGACAACAAAAAAACCCACGGACCGCAGTCCGTGGGCTTTTGGGGTGGCGCGAAAGTGGCCGATTGATTTCGGCGGCGGCCGATTACTGGGCGGCAACGGTCGTGGGGGCGTAGAGGCCGAGCGAGTCGCGGCCTTCGCCGCGGAAGTCGGCCACGAAGGGCTGCTCGCCGGCGTTGCCCCAATGGATGACCTGGTCGCGATCGTCGAACACGCGATCGTTGTTGGTGTCGAGGTGCCAGATGCCCTGGTCGTAGACGCCCACTTCGTCGCGGCCGTCGCCGTTGAAGTCGCCGACGATCGGCGTGCCGCTGGCCGGGCCGAAGTCGAAGGCCAGGTCGCGAGCCGTGTAGCGGCCGTCGCCATCGGTGTCCAACACCCAGTGGCCGTGGCGGAAGATGCCGACCGTGTCGATGCCGTCACCGTTGAAGTCGCCGCTGACGGCCCGATCGCCGCTGGCACCGAACTGCACGACGTGATCGATCACGTCGCTGCGGACCTGTCCGAAGGCCGTGAGCTGCAAGTCGCGGGAACCAAAGGCCGCTCGCGACAGGGGCAGGTTCTTGGGCCGGCCGGTCAGATTGTTGTCGGCATCCGGCAGGCCGGCGCTGAGCATCACGGCTTCGCGATCGCCCGACCAACTACGGCCGAAGACGCCGATGTCGGCCTTGCCGTCGCCGTCCCAATCGCCCAGGACCGGCTGATCGTCGGCATCGCCCAAGCGGACCGACAGATCGTCTTCGTCCCAAGCGCGATTGCCGTTGATGTCAATCCACCAGCGCCCGGCCGCGAACAGGCCGAGTTCGACCTGGCCGTCGCCGTTGAAGTCGGCACACACCGGAGTGCCGTGGGCCAGGCCGAACGTGGTGGAGAACTCGGTCGCGGCGCTGTCGTCCAGCGAGCGGAATTTCCAATTCGCTTGCACCAGCGATTCACGCGGCCACACCGAACGGGCCGAGTCGATCACGCGGCCGGGCAAACGCGAAACGTCGTGCGCACTGCGCGGCTGGCCGCCGTTGAGCACGCTCAGATGCCACGAGGCGGGCAGCGGCTGTTGGGCGGCGAACAGTTGCTGCTGCGCCAAGGTGCGCATCGGCTTGGGCACCAGCGCCGGCACGAGCGGCTCGTCCAGCGGCGGGAGATACGAAATCTGCTTCAGCGTGATTGCCCGCGACGCCTGCGCACGAAACACTTCGGTCCGATCGGCACTCGAGGCCGATGCGCCCAACGAAAGTCCGGATAAGCCGACGACCAAAAGCTTCAAAGAGCGCGCAAACGGAACACATGCTGACATGCAGGAACTCCCGGATGTGAATCGAATGATGCAAGAAATGATTGTACAGCTCGAACCGGGCGGATCGCAAATGCCGACGACAAGGACTTTGGCAGATGCAGCAAGCCGGGCCAAAGGACCGAACGGTCCCGTGCGAGGCCGAAGACCTTCGTGCCTCGCAATGAAAACATAGTGTGATCCGGATCCCCAGGAGCCCGCCGGCAGCGAAAAATTCCGGCTTAAGTAGGCCTTGGCGCCTGCGGAACCCCTACCGTTTGCACAAGAACTACGGAAAATAGGGTATTCGCACCAAATTGCCTCAAGGCTG
>DATCFX010000522.1:0-2232 GCA_036509275.1 Pirellulales bacterium
TCGAAGACGGCACAACACTGAATGCGAGCACACGCCCATGACCAAGCATCATGTGACCGATGCAGAGTTTGCGGCCGCATTGGCCGCTGGCCGAGTCGAGACCGAAATCCGTGCCCAGGCCGTTCGCTATGTGGCGGACCGGGATGCGATCGAAGTGGTGACGACCCGTCATGCCGGGTTCCTGATTCCCCGCGGCTGGATCGGCGCGCTGCAAGACGTGCCGATCGAGGAGCTGGTGCAGTTGGAGATCTGGCCCGATGGATCAGCGATCGAACTGGAGGGCCGCGACATCCACATCAGTGTGGACGGCCTAATGACGGCGATGCTGCCGGCGATGCTGCCGACACGAACCGTCGCCGCAATCTTCGCCAGCTGTGGCGGCCGAGCGACTTCAGACGCGAAGCGGAGCAGTGCTCAGGAAAATGGTCGCAGAGGGGGGCGCCCACGCAAGACCGGAAAAGCCGCATCCGTGGCTGGGGTGCGCTAAGGCCCTGCTCCAGCTTTCCGATTTGGATCGACCCCCAAACTGACAACTCAACTTGTCTATTGAGCGACGCGTCGGGACGTCTGTAGGGTGACGTGTCGACAATCGGAGGCGTCGAGATGCAGACGTTAGCAATGATCGCTCAGAAAGGCGGGACAGGTAAGACAACTTTAGCGCTGTCCCTGGCCGTGGCAGCCGAGGCAGCAGGCCGAAGCGTCCTAGTTGTCGACCTCGACCCTCAAGCCAGTGCATGCAAGTGGAGTGACCGCCGGCCGGGCGAGACGCCTTCTGTTATCGACGCCCAGCCAGCCCGCCTAGCGGCAGCCTTGGCCAAAGCGGAGCAGGCAGGCATCGACCTCGCCATTGTCGACACCCCGGCACGCGTCGAACAAGCAGCGGCAGAAGCGGCCAAGGCTGCCGACCTGGTTCTCATCCCCTGCAAGCCGTCCATCCTCGACCTGGAGACGCTCCGAGCAACCGCGGAACTGGTGCAGGGGCGCTCCCGCACGGCTCCGCTGGTGATCCTCAATGCCGTCCCAGCCCAGGGCACCCGTCACGACCAAGCGGCCGAAGCAATCGCCGGCATGGGGCTAGAGGTGTGTCCCGCTTACATCGGCCAGCGCGTCGCCTTCGAATACGCCGCGCAAGCCGGTCTGACCGTGACCGAGTACGAGCCGGAAGGTCGCGCAGCGTCGGAAGTCAGACGGCTCTACGAGTCGATATGCAGACGTGTCGACATGCCGAGGAAGGAATTGGCTAAATGAGCAAGCGGCCGAATTTGGCGGCGATCGCCGCAGCCGCAGGCAGCAGGCGGCGCGCGCCGGAAATGGCGACGGTGCCCACTGCTTTAGCGCCGACCGAGGTGGCTGGCCGGGCCGGGCCGCGGACACGCATCGGGACCAAGCAGATCGCGGCGCACTTCCCCGAAGATGTTGCCTGGCAGCTCCGCGCTCTTGCGGTTGATCGCAAGACAACGGTCCAGAACCTACTGGCCGAGGCGCTAAACGACCTGTTCGCAAAATACGGCAAGCCGGAGGTCGCGCCTCTTGAGCGGGAGCGCCGGGCATCCTGATGGCGGACCGCCCAAGCGCCGAGGGCGCACTGGATCTGTTCGGGGAGGCCAGGGCCTCTCTCCCCGCGACGACACGCCGGGTTATCGCAGCCGGCGGCGCCATCATGCAGGACGCCCCGGATCGCGCCGACTTCCTTCACGCGATCCTCTGCCAAGTTGGGATGCCGCGTAAGTCGACGCCCGGCCGTGTGTTCGAGCGATCGAGCGGGGGAGCCAGCATGTTGCTGGAAGCCGGCAAACTCTGGACCGGCCGGAACTGGCGAGAGGTGCCACTGCCCTACGGCACGCGCCCTCGTTTGGTAATGGTCCATGTGTCCAGTGAGGCAATTCGCACCCGTAATCGGCAAATTCCGATCGGCGAGAGCATGAAGGACTTCCTGGTCGCGCTCGGAATCGACACCAACGGCGGCCCGCGAGGCGGCTACACGATGTTCAAGCGCCAGATGGAGGCGCTGGCGGCTTGCCGCCTCATGCTCGGCTTCACCGGGGGCGGGCGTGCTGTCACGCTCGATGCCAAACCGATCAGCCGCTTTGACGCGTGGTTGCACCCCAGCGGAGAGCAGCGCCCACTATGGCCCGGCCTCTTGGAGTTGAGCCAAGAGTATTTTGACACGCTCGCCGCTCATGCGGTGCCGCTGGATCACAGGGCCTTGGCTGCGTTGAAGCACTCCGCTCT
>DATCFX010000523.1:0-1174 GCA_036509275.1 Pirellulales bacterium
ACACCGCCAAGAGGTGTACGAAGCCATTCAGCGCGAGAATCTGCGCGCCAGCCGCTTGGAACCCAAAGACGTGCGCGGCTTTGGCAAGCCGCAGCCCTGAAAGCCGGCGCTTTTCGGCAGCCTCATCTGCGCTGGCTGCGAATCGTAGCGGCGGTAGCGGTTGTGCCAGGGCAGGCACGAGCCGCCGGGAGCTTTCCGTCTAGGTAAGCGGCAAAAATCTGAGCGATTGTGTCGAGTTCGCTCAAGTCGCCGTCCGGCGCCGCCGATAGACCCATCAGATAACAGCCGCGTAGTGGCTTCACCCTGTTTCGACGGGGCTGAAAAAGGGGATGCCGAGCCGCTCCGCAGTTCATCGCATTGACTTAACCGCGTGCAGGTTCAATGGGCACAAGCACCTTGACGCATGCGGCCTGGCTCGTACCGCCAAGCTCCCGCAACCGGACAGCCCGGACCTGACCTCCCCCTTGCCACAAGAGGTGTTGTAAATGACTCGTATCAATACCAACGTCAGCTCGCTGACCGCGCAGTTCAACTTGCAGAATTCGAACAACCAATTGCAAACGAGCCTGACGCGGTTGTCCACCGGTTTGCGAATCAATTCGGGCGCTGACGATCCGGCCGGCTTGATCGAGAGCCAGACGCTCGGTTCGGAAATCACGTCGATCAACGCTTCGCTCAACAATGCCCAGCAGGCCAACGACGTGGTCTCGACTGCCGACGCCGCGCTGTCGCAAGTGAGCAACCAGTTGAATAGCATCCGCGGGCTGGTCCAGTCGGCCGCGAGCAAGGGCACCTCGTCGGCGTCGGAAATCGCCGCCGATCAGCAGCAGATTGACAGCTCGCTGCAAGCCATTCAGCAGATTGCCCAGACCACGATCTTCGGCACTCAGAACCTGTTGAACGGTTCGGAGGCTTTCAACGTGGACGCCAGCGGCGGTTCGACGGGCTCGTTCGAGAGCTCGTCGGACATCAACATTTCGTCGTTCAACCCGGCACTGCACGGTACGGCCCCCGCCTCGGACGTGTCGCTTGCGGTGACCACGGCCGCGACGCAAAAGACCGACGTGATCACGGGCAACAGCGCCACGTCCGGTGTGGGCCTCAACCACCTGTCGACCAACTCGACGCACGCCACCAGCACCTTGCTGGCCGCCAACTACGCCTCGGGCGCCAC
>DATCFX010000524.1:0-2369 GCA_036509275.1 Pirellulales bacterium
AAGGGCAGCTTCGACGGAACGCGCCAGGCCTATGCCATCGGGGCCAACGATCAATTACTGGCCAGCGACGACTACCGCAAGTTGATCGTCGCCTACCACAACGGCGCGGCGGTTCACCTTGCGGACGTGGCCACCGTGGTCGACGGCGCGGAAAACGTCCGCCAGGCCGCCTGGATGAACGACGTGCCGGCCGTGATCGTCAACATCCAGCGCCAGCCGGGCGCCAACATCATCGACGTCGTCGAGCGCGTCAAGCAACTGCTGCCAAGGCTCAAGGAATCGCTGCCGGCTTCGATCAACATCGACATCCTCACCGACCGCACCATCACGATCCGCGCCAGCGTCGAGGACGTGCAGTTCGAGCTGATGCTCACCGTCGGCCTGGTCGTGATGGTGATCTTCATGTTCCTGCGCAACTTCGCGGCCACCGTGATCCCCAGCGTGGCCGTGCCGCTGTCGCTGATCGGCACGTTCGCCGTGATGTACATGCTCGGCTACAGCCTCAACAACCTAAGCTTGATGGCGCTGACCATCTCGACCGGCTTCGTCGTCGATGACGCCATCGTGATGATCGAAAACATCATGCGCTATATCGAAGAGGGCGAGCCGCCGCTGGCGGCCGCGCTCAAAGGCTCCGAGCAAATCGGCTTCACCATCGTCTCGCTCAGCGTGTCGCTGATCGCCGTGCTGATTCCGCTGCTGTTCATGGGCGATATCGTGGGCCGACTGTTCCGCGAGTTCGCCGTCACGCTGAGCGTCACGATCCTGGTCTCGGCCATCGTCTCGCTGACGCTCACGCCGATGATGTGCGCCAAGCTGCTCAAGCACAAGCCGGCCACTCAACAAGGCTGGCTCTACCGCGCGTCGGAGTGGGGCTTCGAAGCCACGATTCGGCTGTACGGCAAGACGCTGAACGTCGTGTTGCGCCACCAGACGATCACGCTGCTGGTGGCCGTGGCCACGCTGGCGGCCACCATCGTGCTGTATGAGATTGTGCCCAAGGGGTTTTTCCCCGTGCAGGACACCGGCGTCATCATGGGCATCTCCGAAGCGCCGCAAACCGTGTCGTTTGAGTCCATGCGCACGCGCCAGGAGGTCCTCAATCGGGCGATTCTGGAAGACGACGCCGTTGCCAGCCTGTCGAGCTTCATCGGCATCGACGGCACGAACACCACGGTCAACAGCGGCCGCATCCAGATCAACCTCAAGCCGCTGGAAGAACGCAAGATCAACGCCAGCGAAGTGATCCGCCGCTTGCAGCCGCGGCTGCAGAAGATCGCGGGCATTACGCTCTACATGCAGCCGGTGCAGGACTTGACCGTCGAAACCCGCGTCAGCCGCACGCAGTATCAGTACAGCCTCGAAGATCCGGACGCCAAGGAGCTGGCCGACTGGGTGCCGAAGTTTCTCGGCAAGCTGCAAGCGCTGCCCGAGCTGCGCGACGTGGCCAGCGACCAGCTCAACGATGGGCTGCGGACGCAGTTGGTGATCGACCGCGACACGGCCAGCCGGCTGGGCATCACGGCGCAGATGATCGACGACGCGCTGTACGACTCGATTGGCCAGCGGCAGGTGCTGATTCTGTTCACGCAGTTGAATCAATACCGCGTGGTGCTGGAGGTGAAGCACGCCTTCCGCCAACGGCCGCAGGACCTGTCGGAGTTTTACATTCGTTCGGCCGGAGGCGGCAAGACGCCGCTCAGTGCGTTCTCGAAAACCGTGGAAACCACCGCCCCGCTGGCCATCAACCACGAAGGGCAGTTTCCCGTCGTCACCGTGTCGTTCAATCTCGCCCGCGGGGTCTCGCTGGGCGAGGCGGTCAAGGCCATCGGGCAGGTCAAGAACGAGCTGGACATGCCGGCCAGCATCCAGGCCGGCTTCAAAGGGACGGCCCTGGCCTTCGAAGCCTCGCTGAAAAACGAGCCGCTGCTGATCCTGGCGGCCCTGGTCACGGTGTACATCGTCTTGGGCGTGCTGTACGAAAGCTATATCCACCCGATCACGATCCTGTCCACGCTCCCCTCGGCCGGCGTCGGGGCGCTGCTGGCGCTGCTGATCTGCGGCAACGATTTGAGCGTGATCGCGCTGATCGGCATCATCCTGTTGATCGGCATCGTCAAGAAAAACGCGATCATGATGATCGACTTCGCGCTCGAGGCCGAGCGGCACGGCGGCAAGTCGCCGGACGAGGCCATTTACGAGGCCTGCCTGCTGCGCTTCCGGCCCATCATGATGACCACGATGGCGGCCCTGCTGGGCGCCGTGCCGCTGGCTTTGGGCACGGGCACCGGCAGCGAGCTGCGCCGGCCGCTGGGCATTACGATCATCGGCGGGCTGATCTTTAGCCAGGTGCTCACGCTGTACACCAC
>DATCFX010000525.1:0-18793 GCA_036509275.1 Pirellulales bacterium
CGCGAGCCGTAGCGTGTCGCCTTCGAAAAAGTGATTGTTCGCGGTCGTATAAAGTTGTTCGCTCGGGCGCGATGCGAGTTCCGCGTGAAGCAACAAGGCGCTCATCAGCTTGACTCGATTCTGCAGACTTCCAGCTTTCGCAAGTGCGTCTCGCGCCGGTTTGACCAAAGCCACAAATGCTTGTTGCGAATCCGTATGGTCCGGCTTATCGGCGATCGGTTCGGCGGCCACGACGCCCAGCACGGCCAAAGGTGACATCAGCGCGGCGGCCCAGTTGATTGGTGGTAACGATTGCGTCCGCTGGCAGACGTCGTAAATGATGCGGCGCTCCGGGTCTCTACTCATTGAGCGCGCCCGATCGTACCACATTTCCGCGGTGGGCATGTCTTGCTGCCGCTCGGCGATGAGTCCCAGATAGAACGCGATCACATCACGATCCGGAGTGGTTTCGACCGCCGTGCCATTCCAAAGAGCCAACAAGGGCTGCCGGGCCTTTTCAAATTCACCACGGCGGAGATGCTGTCGCGCAAGTTCGAATGAAGAGCAAGCGACGCTGGACCGCGCGAGGTCGCTAGGACGTGCCGGGGCTGTTTCAATCCCTGCGCTGGGTGGGTCGAGTCGTGGCGATGCTGCGATTTGCCAGGCACGCAGGGAACAATCGACGATTAGCAGCAATACGGCGGAGCACAGAGTAACTCGACCGACGATGGAAGCCGAGCGATAATGCCTGTTTTCTGGGCTCGAAACGGTATCTTGAATCGGCGAAGCGGCTGTTCGTCTTGGAGCATGCTCAAGCATCAGACAAGGCCTTTCTACCAGTCGAGGTGAACGGCGGTGGCGAACGGTGCGTCTGCCTTCGAAGTCCAGCCGAGGTGTCAATTAGGGCCGTAACTCCGAAGGCAACGACGGATCTCGTCGAGGATCATAATGCGGATCACCCAGCCGAACGGCTTCGAGCCATCTGCGATCTGCACCCTGAATCCGATATAGTGCTCTGGCTACACTCGTCGTGC
This sequence comes from Pirellulales bacterium, assembly GCA_036509275.1. Classification (GTDB taxonomy): domain Bacteria; phylum Planctomycetota; class Planctomycetia; order Pirellulales; family PNKZ01; genus DATATB01. The sequence goes on from DATCFX010000525.1 coordinate 1,014, forward strand.
GCAGTCGTTTTCTGTCCCGCGACTCAAGATACGCCGCTGTGCGTGCATCACGCAGGGCCTCCCGATCGTTCCCAAGGCGCCTATAAGCCAGGGCCCGATAGTAGCGATAGAGTGGTGACCGTGGGTCCAGTCTAACGGCATCATCGAATTCCTTGAGGGCCGCACTCAACGGGCCGCCTCCAAAAAAGAGATGATAGCCGGCGGAATAATGCCCACTGGCCAGGCCCGGGTAGATCGGTTTCGGTTGGTCGTTGAGTTTGATGAGCGCACTGTACAGTTGCTGAAAACCTCGTGAGAATGCGACAAGATCGTTTTCGTTGCCAGATTCGAGCGTGAGCTTCGCCGCTTGCAGATAGTCACGCATGGCGGCTTCATGGTCGTGAACAGCGGCCCAAATCTCCGCTCGGGCAAAATAGGGGGCCGGCGAAGGGTTAGGCAACTTGTTGTTTTCAATCACCGTTTGCTGCACCGCGATCCATGCTTGCCGCACGTTCTCAGGGCTGAGTTTCACCAACACGGGAAGCCCGTCTTCCCCATATGGCACACTCGGTTGCGAACTGATTTGGGCCGACCAGCTCGCAAGCATTGGGGCAGGATCGACGAGGTCGCCGGTCTTGACCCAACCTTGAGGCCGAACACCGTTGCGAACAAGTGAGACGAATTGGAAATCCCCATTGGCGGCTTCGCGAATGGGTACGGCCGGGATGAGCACTTGCAAAATTGACGCGTGAGGCAAGTGTTCGGTGACAGTTAAGCGGCCCTCGTCGTAAGAGAGCAAGTCCGTCGGGTTTCGTACGACGAGGACCTTGCTGTGGACTTTCGCGGGTTCTGTCGCGTTGCTTTCCTTCCCGATCGAGACAACAAGTGCCAAGGTGAGAGCAGCGCCAGGCCACAGCAGGGATCGCCAAGAGCGCGTCATCGGGTCCTCTCCTAAATAACAGTGGCGATCCCGGAGCCTGCTCGTCTCGTAGAGCCGTACGTAGGCTCCAGACCCCACCCAGATGGCGGATAGCACGCCGCTCGAAAGTGGAGATTAGCCGGCCTGATTTGAAAGTCAAGCTTTTCAATATGAAATCTGATTGATTATTGGCGGATTCACCTGCCTGATGAAAAACGGTTTGGCCAAGATTGGCCTCGATTGCGGCGTTGTCGTACCTTGCAGCGTCACCTTGGCATCAGCTTTCTCTCGGGGCTCTTCGTGATGGGGCGAGTCATTCCGGCCGCGCCGGGCCAATTCGGCACCAATTCCGCTTTGCAGGGCGAATGAACCCTCAACTGGTATCAAGTTGAGCCAGATCGAAGCAGGACCAGAGTAGTCGAGGTGTGTCGTGAAGACATTCGAGTTCGCGCCAGCGCCGGATCGCGGCTTCGTCGCGCTCGCGGGCGCGCAGCCGCGGCGACTAGGCCAACCGCTTCAGCAGCCGCCACACCTGCACCGTGCTGCAGCAGATGCCCCAGTGCTGCTGAATCACGGCCGCGACGCGCGAGCAGGTCCAGAGGTTCGTGCTGTAGCCGGCGGTGATCGGCCCGCGCAAGAGAAGGCGCGCGAGCTTGGGATGTTCGCATGGATCGAGCCGCGGTGTCCTGCCAGGATTGGGCATGGATGCCAGCGCCTCGCTGCCGCCCTTGCGCCAAGCCCGCTTCCAACGCTTCACGCTCGATTCGGAGACCCCGAGCGCATGCCTGCCATCGAAAATCGTAAATTTCCCGTCCGCTAGGAGTTCCACGGCCAGGCGGCGTCGAGCTTTCAACTCTGCCCCAGTACCTTTGGTTTTCATAGCCCGTTCTACGCATGACAGCACACTGACGGTTCAATCCATCGGAAAAACGGAATAGTATCAGGTTAAGCAATGCGCCTCGCGTTGCAATCGTCGCCCCCAATGTCATCATTTTTGATGATGGCCATCCTGCTCCACGACCTGCCGGAAAGTCAAAAACACGGTGACCGCCAATCCCAGCCGACTAGGGACTCGAAATCTACGAAACATTTGGCCAATATGTGAACGGATGGTTGGTTTAGTCAGGTTGAGTGCGCTCGCAATCGCGTCATCCTTTAAGTCTTCCAGAATCAGTGCAACAATCTGCGCCTTGCGCGGCGACAGGCCAAGCGCACGAACGATTTGGCTCCATTCGTCGGGATTAAATAGCGGTTGACCCGCGCCGTTTGCCGCGCACATGCACAAGGCCTTTAAAGCGTTTGACCGGAAGATTTCACAGTTTCACACCGCGCCGGCTGTGCGGCGAGGTCCGATCACAAGGTCAGGCGATCGAGATCACCAACGAAATACCGCCGACTAAGGATCGAACGAAAAATAACTTCCGTTTTTTCCGGCCCCTCACCCTGTCCTCTCCCGCAAGGGGCGAGGGGTTTGCGGAGAAGTGATTTTGCGTTTGATCCTAACCCGCAAGCGAATGCCAGCGCCGAAGCATGGCAATCGGCCAGGTTGCGCGCCTGGTGGTGCTGTCTGGCCGCGGCCCACTGGTATTCCACATGCTCGCTTGCACCGGGGAAATCGGCGAAGACGATCCCGTTGAAAACGCCGACAGTGGGAATCGAGATTCGTTCCATAAGATCTGTCTCCTCGTTAGCAGAGTTAGCGAGTTTCGATACGTGTGGCGAAACCGGTGTCACGGAGGCAGCGGAAAGCCGAGTCAACGGTTTCGATCTCCGGCCGGTGATCACGTCGCCCACCGCAACCGGTTTTGCTAAGCAGGTAGTTGCCATTCGTGGCCACTGTGTGACATGTATTGAGGAAAAAATTTGCTTTTCGTGGAAATCACGGGCAAAACTGCTATGCAACTTGCTAGACAGGTTGCCGCGGCTGTGCGAAACTATCGCTCTCAATCCGCAAAAAAGTTGGTCACACGGGCTTCAGTCAGGGAACTCTTCCAATGAAGCACGACGCCACCTCGCCGTTTGCCGATCGCCTCGAGCGTGCACGAGCCGGCGACGACAGCACGCTCAATCGTTTGTTGAGCGAAAACCGCTCATGGCTGAGGCGTTTGGCCGGTCGGGCTTTGGGTCTGAAAATGAGCCGGTGGTATGACGCCTCCGACGTGGCGCAGGAGTGCCTGCAAGTTGCCGGACGCGACCTGGACAAGTTTCAGGGGCAAAATCTGGCAACGTTTCGCGCATGGTTACGGGGAATACAGCGCAACCTGGTCCGCAAATTATGGCGCACTCAACTGCCGAGGTTGCAGCGCGAAGGCGCTCTTCCGTGCGACTCGCAAGGAGGCGTGCTGGTCGAAGAGTCGGCAACGCCGGTGGTCGAACAGGTCGAACGGCGGGAGCAACTCCCATGGCTTAAGGTTGCAATTTCATGCTTGCTGGACGACGACCGGCAGTTGATCGAATGGAAATACTTGCGCAACGATGCGCAGGAGGCCCGTTACGACGAACTGGCGGACCAACTGGCCACGAATGCGGCGCAACTGCGGCAGCGCATCTATCGGCTGCTGGGGCGACTAGAAGAAGGCATCCCCCTGTTGCAACGACTCAAACGGCAGGACGTGGCGCCCCATTATCAGCAAATTCTCTGCTGGCAGCATTTCCGGGCCTGGTCCGCGGCGCGCATTGCGCAAGAGCTGGGTTGCACGGAAAAAGCCACGAAGACCATGCTCGCCAATGCCCGGAAGCAATTGCAATCACCGAAGCCAACTTAATCGACCGCAACACGGGCCAGGCAAGTGAAAGGCGTCCATGACCCAGCCGCCTGAGTTCAATCCGACCGATTCGTGGAATGAGCCGCTCGATGCGAGGGCTGTCGACGCGATGGAAGAGTATTGGTGCGCCTTGGATCGTGGCGTTGATCCGAGGCAAGCCCAGCACACGGATTCCCAGGCCAGTCCGGCTGTCACGCCTGGCCGACTGAAAATTCTCGAACTACTCCACGCTGGGCGCCGGGCCGCGCTGCTCGACCAAGGCCCGACGGACTCGAGCGAGCCTGGGACGACCGTCGTCCCAGCATCGGGTTCTCGACGGCCGACGCTGATCCAGGGCGCAATGCTCGGCGGCAAGTTGCTCGTGCTAGGTCCGATCAATAGTGGTGGGATGGGCGAAGTTTACGTGGCTTGGCACGCCACGCTTGACTGCGAAGTTGCAGTCAAGGTGCTGCCCGAGCATTTGCGAGCACATCCTGAATCGGTCAACCGCTTTCGCAAGACCATTCAGGCTCAGGCGCGCATCGGATCGCACAATCACATTGCAGCCACGATGGACGCGGCTGAGGAGAACGGCCGGCTCTACCTGGTCATGGAATACGTTCCTGGAATGGATCTGGCGCGCTACGTCCGTCGGCAAGGACCACTGCGCTGGTCCGAAGCGTGCGATTATCTTCGCCAGGCCGCGACCGGGCTTGAACATGCGCATAGCCAGGGCATTATCCACCGAGACATCAAGCCTTCGAACTTGATTCGCAGTTCGAGCGGCAAGATCAAAATTCTCGACTGGGGGCTCGCACGTTGCGATGCGGTGGACGGCGACCCGGCCTTGGACACTCAAACCGGAATTGGCCTGGGCACGGCGGATTACGTTGCTCCGGAACAAGCGCGCGATGCGAGCCGCGCTGATCAGCGAAGTGATCTCTACAGCCTCGGCTGCACGCTTTTTTTCTTGTTGACCGGGCAGGCACCTTTCGCCGATGAGCCGTCAAAGGTTGCAAAAGTGTTGGCTCACGAATCCAAGCCGACACCCCGCATTGCGCGATTCAGAAAAAATGTCCCACCAGCGGTCGATGATTTGGTCCAACGCCTGATGGCAAAGCGACCGCAAGACCGGTTTGCGTCAGCAACTGAATTGATCGACGCGCTCCACCTCCTTGAAGGCGGACAGCCATTGCCCGAGCCCGCGTGGCGCCGTGGCCGCCGAACGCTTGTGGCAACGATGGCACTCTTTGCCGGCGGAATGTGCTGGAGCGTCTGGCATCTCGTTCGAAGCTCGGCCGATCCAGTGGCCCGCGGCGCTCCGCCGCAATTTGGCGGGGCGCCGCCTGCCCTCGAAGATCTGACGCTGTGGTTCATTCCGCCCGCGATCTCACAGCGAAATATAGATCCCGTTCCGCTTATCAGCGATCGACGGCTCGCCAGCCAGTTGCCCGATCGCCGCGTGGCCGCGGACGAAGGGTTTCGGATCACAGGGCGCTTTCAAAAACCAGAATCGTGGTGGTTGCTGTGGATCGATACGCGCGGAAAACTTGGCCTGCCGGTCGGGCCGGGAAAAAAACAGGCAGCCGTTGGCTATAAACTCGACGGATCGGGAACGAGGATCAGCCCGGACGATCCGCCCGGCACTCACGTATTGCTGCTTGTCACGGGCGCTGATGAAGCCCCCGACGCGCGACAGAAACTGGCCGCTGCATTGAATACCGCTCCGCTGCCGCCGCGGACTGGTTTGCACGTTTGGTGCGCTGTCGAGGAGGGCAGCCAGTTCCGCGGCGAAGGCGAGAGCATCGAGACCCCCGAATCGTATGTGACGCAGCTTCGCGATCGTTTGCCGACCGGCTTTCAGTTGGCCGCGGCGATTTTTTTGCCGGCAGAACAAGCCATAGGCCGAGCCAGGAAATAAAACCGAGAACTCTCCCATGCGATCATCCGTCCGGACGGCGTGTTTTGCGGCTGCCGTTGGTTTCATTCTCGTATCGCCGAGTCCAGCGGCCGAGCCGGCGAAATCTCCCCGACACGAATCCCCGCCGAGTGCTTCTGAAGCAATCAAATGGGCGTGGCAGTCCGCACAGTTGTTCAAGCAGGGAAAGTATCGCGACGCGATTCCTCCGACGAAGAAACTACTCGACAGTTATTCGGCAGCGTTCGGCAACGACAGCCGCATCATCGTCAAGTGGCTCAATAACCTGGGCACGTTGTATTCCCTTACGGGTGACTTTCGTGAAGCGAGAGTGTGTCTGGACCGAGCATTGAAAATCGAGCAGCGGACTGACGGCAAGAGTCTTGCAACCGCCGACGCGCTCGACAGCCTCGGCATCCTGCTCGAAAAAACCGGAGAATTGAAGGACGCTCGCCGCTGCTTCGAGCAAGCGCTGGCGATCTACAATCAACATCGCCCGAAAAGCCTGCGCACTGCAGACATTTGCAACAACCTGGGAATCGTACTACACACGCAGGGAGAATTTGCCCGCGGACGAAATTACCAAGAGCAAGCCGTAGCAATCTACGAAGAAACGGGTGGAAAGGCGAATCCCACTACCGGGATGATGCTCTCGAATTTAGGCGAGTCAATGCGGCAGGTAGGCGAATTCGAGTCCGCCCGGACCTGCTTTGAGAAATCCGTGGCGATCCTCGAAATCGCCTTGCCTCCAAATCATCCGAACAGAGGAGCCGTTCTTCATAATTACGCCACACTGCTGGCGCAGATGCATCAGTATAAGGCTGCGCGGACGCGTTTTTTACAGGCGATTGAGATTGACGAGGCCGCACTGGGCGATCACAGCCGGACAGCCGCCGCCCATGCCGGCCTAGGACTTCTCTATTTCTGGATGCGCGATTACGACGCCGCTCAGCGAAGCTATGAGCGGGCACTCGAAATCGAGACGAAAGTATTCAGTAAGAACAGTGTAAGCGCGGCTGTGGTGCTGGTGAATTTGGGCAACCTGTTTTTAGTCCGGAATCACTATGACGAAGCCCGGCGCTGCTTGGAGCAAGGTTTGGCAATCTTTCGAAGTAATTTGGGCGAGAGGAGCTTGAAAACTGCTCGCACGCTCCTTTTGCTCGCCATGCTCGAAGCCAAGCTCGAGCGGTGGACCACGGCCGCAGAACTGGCTGACAAGAGTCGCCGAATCGTGCGGTCGAATTCGATGCAACTTCTGTCCGTGCTCGCCGAACGAGAACAGTTGGCTTATCTGGCGCAATACGACCGGTCCGACTGGCATGCGGGTCTGACAATCGGGCTTGCGCGGCCCGACGACCCGCAGCTTGCGAACCTGTCAGCCACCTGGCTGCTTAATGGAAAGGAGAATGCGCAGGAGGCTTCAGCCGGACGTGTCTTGGCGGCACGCCGGTCTGCCAACACCGAGACTTCGGACGTGCTGAAGAGGTTGTTCGAGGTGCAAATGCAAATCGCCAAACTGAGTCAGATCGCAACAAATGCCGAAAACCTGGAAAACCACCAGGCTCGGATGTCGGAACTGGGCGCCGAGGAAGCAAAATTGACTCGTCGCCTGGGAGAGGTAGGAGTGATCTCGGATGGCACCAATCCCTGGATCCCGTTGGACGCGCTTCGCGCATCGCTTCCGGATGGTGCAGTGATGGTCAACGTTATTCGACTGCTCGTGCCGCGGCTCAAAGAATCCGTCGAAACCGCGACTCCGCGCTACATCGCGTGGGTTATTCCCAAAGCCGGTGATGGCAATGTAAAAATTGTTGATCTAGGTCCAGCTTCCGCGATCGACAAGAGCGTCGTGCAGGTCCGCCAGGACACGGAGAATCAGACGGCATCAAGCAGCCTCGAAGAGCTGTCCCGAAAAGTTTACGGCCCGCTCGCCGAGTATTTGAAGGACGCCGACCAATGGATTGTGAGTCCTGATGGCAGTCTGTGGCTGGTGCCATGGCAAATGTTGCTGATCGGCAACGGGCAATATGCCGTCGAACGATACCGGATCAGCTATGCAATGAGCGGCCGTGAATTGGTGAAAAACGACGGCCGGTTTCATTCGGAGGAGCCGGGGGTGGCCATGGCTAACCCGGATTTTTCAGCGGCTTTGGACCCGCCGGCCGAGCCGCCGTTCCACCTTGCCATCGGTGACGATTGGCGCGCTCCGGACGGCAAATTGCCGAAGAAGTGGGCCCGTTTGCCGGGAACCGCTCAAGAAATCGAGAGCACCTTACCCCAGATGACAAGTTACTTGGGAAAGAAACCTCACGTATTCATCGGGGGCGCCGCTACCGAAACGGTGTTCAAACGTAGCAGGCAGCCGCGCGTGGCAGTCTTGAGCACGCATGGGTTTTTCTTGCCCGAACAGGAGGCTGGCCTGCGAATTGAGGATCCTGTGGCGGCCCGTGCTTCGCCCTCGCTGAGGCTCGACAATCCGCTATTGCGGACTGGATTGGTGCTGGCGGGAGCCAATCATCATGGCACGTTGACTGCCGATGAACTGGCATTGGCCAGCGACGATGGGATCCTGACAGGCCTCGAAATCGTTGGCATCGACTTGCGCGGCACAGAAATGGTGGTACTGAGCGCCTGTAATTCGGGTTTGGGTGACGTGCGCGCTGGTGAAGGTGTCGCCGGCCTGCGGCATGCCTTTCAGTTGGCCGGCGCCGATGCCGTGCTGGCGACCCTATGGAAGATCCCGGATACGGAGACCGCATGGCTCATGGATCAATTCTGGAAGAGCCTCGCTGCCGGAAGCAGTAAAGCCGATGCCCTGCGTACTGCCCAATTGATGATCTTGTACCATCGCGACAAATTGCTGGCTCGGGCGGCCCGAGAGCGCCGCGAGTCGACATCGACTGCTCGACGCGGTGAGGGCGAGCCAATTGACTTTGACCCCGCCAGGATCAAACCGCCGGCCGGAAGCACATCCTCTCCCCGGCCGGGGCTTGCCGCTCCAATCTACTGGGCCGCGTTTACGCTGACCGGCGAATAAGGATCGAACGAAAAATAACTTCTCCGCAAACCCCTCGCCCCTTGCGGGAGAGGGCAGGGAGAGGGGTCGGCAAAAACGGAAGTTATTTTTCGTTCGATCCTAACTTCGCCAACAATCCTTCGAGGATGTCGGCTTCCTCGCGTCTCGATGCTTCGTCATGTGGATCGAGCCCGTTGCCTTCTACCGCCGCAAAGAAGTCCGAGGTCGAATCCACAATCGCTACCTTCGCCGGGCGGCAGTGCCCAAATGAAATGCAAATGGTCTGGTAAAATCACCGCCGCGAGCACCTCAAAACGGCCAATCGACCAACACGGCGCGCAGTGCGGCACGGAGTTGCTCGATATTCTCCGCTTCGGCAAATAGCTGGCGCCGTCCGTACGTCACCAGCGTGAAAAAGTAGCTGCCGCCAGCGATGCGAAATCGGCAGTAGTTGGGCATTGCGACTACCCAGTTTGTATGGCGGGCCAATGGTCGCGCGTCGGTGGGCAGTGCCCACCCTACGAAAAAATGATCCAACTTCTAGGCGATCTTTTCCACCGCGGCGCGGGTTTTGGCCAGTCCGGTTTGGAGCACGGTCAGGGGGTCCTGCTGCCAGTAACCGCGATTGAAGAGCTCGAGCGAAAGGAAGCCGCGGAAGCCTCGCTCGCGCAGGGTGCGAAAGATTTCGGTCAAGGGGGCCACGCCGTCGCCGGGATACACGCGGTCGGCATCGGTCAGCTTTTCGCGCTCGGCACTGGCCGGGTAGTCGTTCACGTGGATTACGTGCATGGCGTGGCCGCTCACGAGCCGCAGCCCTTCGAAATCGGATCCGCCGCGGTGCAAATGATAGATGTCCAACAGCAAGCAGGCGCGGGGATGCTGCGCTTCGGCCGCCACGTACAGCGCCTCGCTCAGTCGGCTGAGGCTTTGGCTATGGCCCCAGACTTCCAGTTGCGGTGCGACGCCGGTCTGCACGCCCAATTCCAGCAGTCGGCGATAGCGGCGGCCGGCCGCCCGGAGATCGAGATTCGCTTGCTGTGTGGCCCCGGTGGGCGGAGCGGCGACGCGCGGGCAGCCCAACTCGGCGAGCATGTCCATCGTGCGCTGGGCCTCGATCATGGCCTGGTCGCGCTGGGCCTGATCGTCGACGATCCACGGGAAAAAAGCGATCGCGCTTTCGACCGTCAGTCCGTGGTCGCGGATGCGCTTGCTCAACTCCTTGAGCGTGCCGCCGTGGGCCACGTATTCGTCGATCTCGCGGACCCAAGGCTCGATCGCCTGGTAGCCAGCCTTGGCCACCAGTTCGATCTCCTCGACCAGCCCCAGCTTCTGGCCGCGAATCGTCGACGTGTTCAAGCAGTAACGAAACGTCGGTTCGGAATTCGTCACAGGCTGCTCCCGGGCTTCGATGCGCGTGCCGGAGGTTAACACCGCCCCGGCGATACTGGCCGTGGCGCTGAGCAGGGAACGACGGCCTAAATTCGGCATGCGCTTTTTCTCGCGATCGGGGAGATCTACGGTGTTTTGTGCCCGGAGTTGGCAGGCTGGCACCGCTGGCTACCTTAGTCGGCCGGCGAGGGGAGATCCAGTAGATGGAAACCCCCGATGGAAAAGCCACAGACCGCGGTCCGCTGGGCGTGTGCATTTCGCAAACGGAGGTTTACCCTTTAAGATCAAGAGCACGGGGCATGTGTTCCAAGACATTCGCGAGGTGCTTTGATGACCGTTGAACTGAAAGAAGAGGCGGCCGGCAAGTTGCTGGAAGTGCATATCAGCGGCAAGCTGGACAAGGACGACTACCTGCATTTCGCACCGGTCATCGACCGGATGGTGCAGGACCATGGGAAGATCAACTTCCTGGTCGAGATGCACGACTTCCACGGTTGGACCGCCGGCGCAGTGTGGGAAGACATCAAGTTGGACGTCAAGCACTTTGCGCACATCAATAAACTGGCACTGGTCGGCGAAACCAAGTGGGAACAGGGCATGGCCGCGTTCTGCCGGCCGTTTACCACGGCGAAGATCAAGTATTTTGATCGCGCGCAGGCGGCCGAAGCGCGCACGTGGATTCTCAGCCCCTAGGCGGGGTTTGCGCGGCTTAGCACGCCGGGCGCCACGGACCGCGGTCCGTGGGCTTTTGTGGGCGATCACGAGCGCCAAAACTGCTCGCATTGCGGCGGCGGGGCTGGTATCCTCAAACCATGCGCCTGGGCCAAGCCCAAGCGCCCCGCCAGGCGCCCACCAATTTCCCACCGACATTCCCTCGCAAGGTCCTTGCCATGCTCCGCTGCTTGCTCGGATGGCTCGTACTGTTTTCCTGCGCAACCGCGGTCCAGGCGGCGCCGGCTCCGGCGACCGAATCCAAGCCGCTCGTGCTGCATTTGCAGAGTCGCGAAAAGGCGGACGGCGGCCAGGAGTTCGTCCGCGGCTTCCGCTCCACGCAGTGGGATCCGCATAAGACGGCCGTGATTATCTGCGACATGTGGGATGCCCACCATTGCCGCGGCGCGGCGGCCCGCACGGCGGAGTTGGCCCCGCGGATGAATGCGGTGGTCAAGGCGGCTCGCCGGCAGGGCCTGCTGATCGTCCATTGCCCCAGCGGCTGCATGGATGCCTACAAGGACACGCCGGGCCGCAAGCTGGCTCAGCAGGCGCCCAAGGTTAAGACGTCCGTTCCACTGGCGGGCTCGTGCCGGCTCGATCCGCAGCACGAGGCGGCGTTGCCGATCGACGATTCCGACGGCGGCTGCGATTGCCATCCCGCTTGCCCGACCGGTCGGCCTTGGAAGAAGCAGATCGACACGATCGAGATTCAGCCAGGCGACGCGATCACCGACAACGCCGAAATCTTCAACCTGTTTGCCCAGCGCGGCATCGAAAACGTGATCATGATGGGCGTCCACACGAACATGTGCGTGCTGGGCCGCTCGTTCGGGATTCGGCAATTGGTGCGGCAAGGCAAGCAGGTGGTGCTGGTGCGCGATCTGACCGACAGCATGTACAACTCGCGCATGGCGCCGAAGGTGAACCATTTCCGCGGCACGGAGCTGGTCATCGAGCATATCGAAAAATACTGGTGTCCGACGATCGTGAGCACCGACCTGGCGGGCGGCGTGCCGTTTGTTTTTTCCGAGGACAAGCGGCCGCACGTGGCGGTCATCGCCGACGACAATCATTATCGACCGCTGACCACACTGCCCGGCTTTGCCGAAGGGCTCCAAACCGAGTTGGGCTATCGCCTGAGCGTGTTGCCAGTGGAAGCTGGCCGCATCGTGAATGCCGGGGCGATCAAGTCGGCCGATTTGTTGGTGCTGTTTGTCCGCCGCAAGGCGCTGCCGCTAGCGCAGCTTTCGTTGTTTCACAGCCATCTCGAAGCCGGCAAGCCGCTGGTGGCTCTGCGCACGGCCAGCCATGCCTTTGCTGTCAAACAATCGCTGCCCGAGGGGCTGGGCACCTGGGAGACGTTTGACGACGACGTGCTGGGCGGGAATTATCACGGCCATTATCCGGCCAGTGAGACGGCTCGGATTGAAGTCGCCGCGGCGGCGGCCAAGCATCCGCTGCTGGCTGGCGTCGAGCCGGGAGCGTGGGATGCGGTCGGCGAACTGTACCAGGTGTCGCCCATCAGCGAGGATGCCACGGTGCTGCTCACCGGCTCGCTAGCCGGCAAGCCCAAAGAGCCGGTGGCCTGGACCCGCAATGCCAATCGGGCGCGGATCTTTTACACCTCGCTGGGGCATCCCGAGCATTTTGCCCAACCGCAATTCCGCCAGTTGCTGGCCAATGCCATCGGCTGGAGCCTGAAGTCGGGGCATGCCGAGGAACTGACTCCTTATGTGCGGCTGAAGCGCCGGTCCAGCGGCGAGGCCCTGCCGCCGGACGAGGCGGCGCGGCTGCTCACGGCGCCGGCCGATCTGGAAATCGAGCAGGTGCTGGCCGAGCCGCACGTGGCCCAGCCGGTGTTCATGAACTTCGACGAGCGCGGACGCATGTGGGTCGTGCAGTATCTGCAATATCCGTTTCCCGCCGGGCTGAAGATCCTCAGCGAGGATAAGTTCCTGCGGGCCACTTACGACAAAGTGCCGCCGCCTCCGCCGCATCACTTTCGCGGAAACGACAAGATCACGATTCACGAAGACACCGACGGCGACGGACGCTACGACAAGCACAAGACGTTCGTCGACGGCCTGAATATCGTCTCGGCCGTGGCCCCGGCACGCGGCGGTCTGTGGGTGCTCAATCCGCCGTACTTGCTGTTTTACCCGGACCGCAACCGCGACGACGTGCCCGACGGCGATCCCGAGGTCCACCTGTCGGGCTTTGGCATGGAAGACACACACTCGGTGGTCAACAGCATGCAAATGGGCCCCGACGGCTGGCTGTATGCGGCGCAGGGCAGCACGGTGAGCGGCCACGTGGTGCGGCCGGGCATCGACGATCAGCCCGGCAAAAAGCCAGTCCATAGCCTCGGCCAGCTTGTCTGGCGCTATCATCCCGAAAGCCGCCGCTACGAAATCTATGGCGAAGGCGGCGGCAACACCTTCGGCGTGGAAATCGATGCCAAGGGCCGCGTGTTTTCGGGCACCAACGGCGGCGATACCCGCGGCTACCACTACGCGCAAGGCGGCTACTACCAGAAGGGCTTTGCCAAGCACGGCCCGCTGTCGAACCCCTACACGTTCGGCTATTTCGCGGCGATGAAGCACGACAAGGTGCCGCGGTTCACGCATTGCACGATCATTTACGAAGGTGCCGCGCTGCCGGCTCCCTATCGCGGCAAGCTGCTGGGCGTCCACCCGCTAATGAGCTACGTGGTCGTCAGCCAGATCGATCGCGACGGCTCATCGTTCAAGACCAAGGACGTGGCGCATGCCATCGACAGCACCGATCTTTGGTTCCGGCCGGTGGACATCAAAGCCGGTCCCGACGGGGCCGTCTACGTGGCCGATATGTACGAAGGCCAGATCGCACACCTGCTGCACCACGAAGGCAAGATCGACCGCAGCAACGGCCGCATCTATCGCATCCGGGCCAAGGGCGCCGTGTCCGCCAAACAGCCCGACTTGGGGCAACTCAAGTCTACAGAATTGATCGCGTTGCTGAGCAACGCGAACAAGTGGCAGCGTCGTCAGGCCATTCGCCTGTTGGGCGATCGCCACGAAGCCGCGCTCGCGCCGCAATTGCGGAAGCTCCTCGCCGAAAGCACGGATCAACTTGCGCTCGAGGCGCTGTGGGGCGTCAATGCGGTCGGCGGACTGGACGACGCGACGGCGTTGGCAGCGCTGCGGCATACGGATCCCTACGTGCGGATTTGGGCCGCGCGCCTGCTGGGCGACCGCGGCGACATTGCCGCGCCGCTGGCGGCCGAACTGGCCACGTTGGCGGCCAAGGAAAAGCTGGTCGACGTGCGCAGTCAATTGGCGAGCACGGCCCGCCGCTTGCCCGCCGCCCAAGCGCTGCCGATCGTCAACGCGCTGGTGCGCCACGACGCGGACGCGCAGGACATTCACTTGCCGCTGCTCATCTGGTGGGTGCTCGAAGCCAAGGCCGACGCCAATCGCCAAGAGGTGCTGGCGCTGCTGCAAGACTCTTCGATTTGGGACGAGCCGCTAGTGCGCCAGCACCTGCTGCACCGCTTGATGCGGCGCTACGCGATGACCGGCACGCGCAAGGATCTGCAAACCTGCGCCGCACTGCTCAAGCTGTCCCCCAGCGACGAGCACAGCAAGCTGCTGCTGCGTGGCTTCGAAGAAGCCTACCAGGGGCGGGCCATGACCAACCTGCCAGACGAACTGGTCGAGGCCATGGCCCGGCTGGGCGGCCAGTCGTTGGTGTTTGGCCTGCGGCAGGGCAAGCCCGAGGCGGTCGCCAAGGCGCTGAAGATTATTGCCGATCCGAAGGCCGATGCCGGCGAGCGGCTGCAATACGTGCAGATTCTGGGCGAAGCCCGGCAGCCGCAGGCGGCCGACGTGCTGGCGCACGTGGCGGTCGACTCCAGCGACGACGGCTTGAAGATGGCGGCGCTGGGCGCGCTGGAAGGCTACGACAGGCCGCAACTGGGCAGCGTCGTGTTGGCTGCGTACTCCGGTTACACCGACGACGTACGCAGCGTGGCTCAGACGCTCTTGGCCAGCCGCAAGGCCTGGGCGCTGGCGCTGGTCGCGGCGGTCGAAGCCGGCAAGATCGATCGCGGCTCGCTGCCGCTGGACGTCGTGCGCAAGCTGACGGTCCACCGCGACCCGGGGCTTGCCCAGCGCGTGGCAAAGCTCTGGGGCCACGTGGACGGTGCCACCACGGCCGATATGCGCGAGCAGATCGCCCGGCTGCAAAAGACGCTCAAGGCCGGCACCGGCACGCCCTACGCCGGCAAGAAGCTGTTCATGGCCACGTGCGCCAAATGCCATCGCCTGTTTACCGACGGCGGCCAGGTCGGCCCCGACTTGACCAGCTTCAAACGCGACGACGTGACGAACATGCTCACCAACATCGTTAACCCCAGCGCCGAAGTCCGCGAAGGCTTCGAGACGTACGTGGCCGTCACCGGCGACGGCCGCGTGGTAAGCGGCTTCCTGGCCGATCGCGACAACCGCATGCTCGTGCTGCGCGGCATCGATGGCCAGAACGTGGCTTTGGAGCAGGACGACCTCGAGCAGTTCGAGCGGCAGAAACGCAGCCTGATGCCCGAGGGGCTGTTGCAGAAGATGACCGATCAGCAGATCCGCGATCTGTTCGCCTACCTGCGCAGCACGCAGCCGCTGGCGAACTAATTGCCCCGCGCATTAGCCGAGCAGAAGGATCATGCGCGTCCCGGACCGTCAGCGACGCGAGTCATTTGCCAATAATCGATTCACGAACCTCGACAGGAGCAACACACCGTGCCGCGATTATTCACTTGTGCCTTGATTCTGGTTTCTCTCGTCGCCACTTCAGTTCGGGCGGACGCCGGGCCGGGGCACGTGGTGCTGATCAGCGTCGACGGTTTTCCGGCCTACTTGCTATGGGACCAGAAGCTGCCGATCCCCAACATCCGCAAGCTGGCCCGGCAAGGTGCTTGGGCCGAGGGGATGCGCGTTTCGAACCCGTCGGTCACCTGGCCGAATCATACGACGCTGGTCACCGGCGTGCGGCCCGAGCGGCACGGCGTGCTGTTCAACGGCGTGCTGGTGCATGGCGCGGCCGGCATGCCCGCCACGATCGATCCGAAACGCGACCAACGCGATCTGATTCGCGTGCCGACGATTTTTGACGTGGCCCACGCGGCCGGTCTGTCGACCGTCGGCATCGACTGGCCGTGTACGCGGAATGCCCCGGGCCTGGACGAGAACTATCCCGACGTGCCCGATGCCGGCCGCTATACCACCAGCGGTTTGCGGAGCCAATTGCTGGCCGATGGCGTGCTCAAGAGTGAGAGCGAGCCCACGCTGGTCGCCAACAGCCCGATAGGCCACGACGACGCCTGGACCACGATGGCTTGTCGCGCGATTGTCAAACAACAACCGCGTTTGCTGTTGCTGCACCTGCTGAACGTCGACGCGACCCATCATGCTGAAGGTCCCCGCTCGGGTCCCGGCTACACCGCCGTGGCGTATGCCGATGCCCTCGTAGGCCGTGTGTTGGCGGCGATCGATGAGGCCGGCATTCGCGACCGGACCACGATTTTTGTCGTGGCCGATCATGGTTTTACTTCGACGCCCAAAGGGCTGAAGCCCAACGCCCTGCTTCGCAAGCACGGGCTGCTCACGGCCGGCCGCGGCGGGAAGCCGGAATCGGCCGACGTGATGGTCGTGCCGGAAGGCGGAATCGGGATGCTGTACTTCACGCGTCCGCAGCCGTCGGCGGCCGATTTCGAACAGGTGAAGGCGATTTTCAAGGGCCAGGAGGGCCTGGTCACGATCCTCGAGCCGGCCGACTACAGCCGCTACGGCTTTCCGCAGCCCACCGACAATCCGCAAATGGCCGACCTCGTGCTGGTGGCCAAAGACGGCTACAGCTTCTCTGGCAATGCCGAGGGAGACGACTTTGTCGTGCCGGGCATCATGGCCAAGGTGCCGGCCGGCAATCATGGCTTTATCTCGACCGAACCGAAGATGAACGCGCTGTGCGTCATCTCCGGCCACGGAATCAAGGCCGGCATTCAGTTGCCGGTGATCGAGAACATCGACATCGCCCCCACGGTCGCGGCGCTGTTGAAACTGCAACTGCCCAACGTGCAAGGCCGCGTGCTCAAAGAGGCGCTCGCCGGCGAATAAACATAAAGCCGCGACCGCTGGTCGCGCCCGTATCTTCACGCATGAAAATCACGCAGCTCAAGACCACGCTCTTCGGCCTCGGGTTTCGCAACTCGATCATCGTCGAGCTACTGACCGATGCCGGGCTGGTCGGCTTGGGCGAAACGGTGCTCAAGCGCCACAGCAAAACGGTCGAGCAGCACCTGCACGAACTGGGCCGCTACCTGGTGGGGCAGGATCCGCTACGGATCGAAGACCATCACGAGAAGATGTATCGCGACTCATTCTGGGTCGGCGGCCCCATGCACGCCAGCGCCATCAGTGCGGTCGACATGGCCCTGTGGGATCTGCAAGGCAAGGCGCTGGGCGTGCCGGTTTATCAACTGCTGGGCGGACCCACGCGCGATGACGTCCCCGCGTACTGCCACTGTCCGGCGGGCGAAACGCCCGAGGCGTTTGCCGCCAACCTGCGGCAGTGCCGCGAGTGGGGTTATCGGGCCGCCAAGACCACGCTGCCGCTGTTCTACGGCCGGCCGGCAGCCGCGGCTCAGACAGGCTACTCGGGCGCCGGCGGCACAGGCTACTCGGGCGCCGGCGGCGCCGTGCCGTCCAGCTTGCGCGAGACCGAATGGCTGGCCACGAGCAGCTTCGGCCGCATTGCCGAATTCTTTGCAGCCGGCCGCGAGGCGCTGGGAGCCGACTTCGAGCTGGCACTCGATTGCCACGGTCGCTTGAGTCCGGCCAATGCGATCCGCTTGTGCCGCGCGCTCGAGCCTTTCCACCTGCTGTTCATCGAAGAGCCGGTGCCGCCCGAAGACCCGCGGGCCTTGGCCGAAGTGGCCGCACACAGCGCGACGCCGATTGCCGCCGGCGAGCGGCTGGCGACGATCTACGGCGTGCGGCCATTTCTCGAAGCCCGCAGCCTGGCGATCTTGCAGCCGGACGTGTGCAATTGCGGCGGCATCACGGCGGGCCA
>DATCFX010000526.1:0-2127 GCA_036509275.1 Pirellulales bacterium
TGGCGGCCGGAGCCAGCGCCACGGTCAGGTAATCGGTGGCGCCGCGATACGAGCCGCCGCCGGGCTTGCCGTTGACGCACAACACCCGCAGCCGTTCTTTGACCGGCAGCGCCAGCCAGCGATGATTGTCGATATCCAGCAAATCGCCGGCCAGCCGCAGTTCGACCGCATGATTGCCGGCGGTCTCGAAGCGGTAGGAAAAGGTCACGGCCGCGCTGCCGCCGGGCGACAGGTCGACGTGCTCTTCGCCCGCCCGGCGACCGTCGACAAACAGCTCGACGAGTTGATGCGGCCGAGACTGGCGGCCGAAGTTATGGACTTCGCCCTCGAGCGTCACCGGACGCGAGACGGTGGCGAAGGGTTCGGCCGTGGCCAGCGCCGTGAGCGCCTGGTTGTCGCTGGCGGCCTGGCCCAAGTCGATCGGGTAGAGCTTCGCGCGTTTCGAGAGCCGCTGGCTACGGGCCAAGAACTCTTTGGCGGCGGCCGGCCCGCGCAGCTCTGGAGCCCAGGTCGTGCGGCCCAGGTCGGTGAGGAAATAGACTTCCTCGCGCACCAGCCGCGGATATTCGCGGGCGGCAGCGGTCAGCAGTTCCTCGACCTTGACGAGCGTGGCAGCCAGGTCGCCGCCGCCGTGGGGCAGGCGCAGGTTGTCGATTTCCTGCCGGAATTCGCGCGGCTCGAAGGCCGGCGTGCCGACGACCACGCGCGGCGGGGCACTCATCAGCACCAGCGTGAAGCCATCGCCCTGGCTGCTTTCGTCGACGATGTGATCGGCCAGCTCTTTGGCCCGATCGAAGCGGCTCTTGTCGCTGGGCTTGTAGGCCATCGAGTACGAGCCGTCGATGACCAGCACCTTGTGCGTGCGCTGGTTGGAGCCCAGTTGCAGGCCGGCATGCTCGACCACCGGCTCGGCCATGGCCATCACCAGCAGCACGACGAGCAGCGTGCGCATAGCGAGCAGCAGCCACTGCTCGATGAGGATGCGGCGCGAGTTCTTACGGAGCGCAGCCAGCAGGTATTGCATGGCGGCCCACTGCACCTGGCGGTATTTCCGCTTCGAGAGCAAATGGATGACCAGCGGCGCCGCGGCGGCCGCCAGCCAGCCCAGCATCAGCGGATGATTCAAAAAAGCAAACACGAACGGCGAGATGGCTCAGCTCCGGGCTAATCGGCAATCATCACTCATCACTTTTCACTCATCACTTTTCACTTACTTGCACCCCGTCATGCGGCGTGCCAGATACGTGGACAGGGCCACGTCCAGCGGTTGATCGGTGCGCATTTCGACGTAATCGATGCGTTGGGCGCGGCAGCCCTGCTTCAAAGCTCGCAAGTAGGCCTGGAACTCCTGCAAGTAGGCCTTGCGCAGGCTGCGCGGATCGGCGAGCACCTGCGGCCACCCTTCCAGCCCCTCGAACAGCGTGACTTGCTGAAACGGGAAATCCAGTTCGGCCGGATCGAGCACGTGAAACAGCACCACTTCGTGGCGGCGATGGCGAAAATGCTTGAGCCCCGCCAGCAGCGAGTTCACGTCGTCGAACAGGTCGCTGAGCACCAGCACGATGCCCCGCTTCTTGAACCGCTCGGCCAGATCATGAAAGATCGGCCCACTGGCGGTTTTGCGCTCGGCGACGGACTCGTCCATCACGTGCAGCAGGTGCTTGAGATGCGAGGGGTTGCTGCTGGGCCGCACCAGCGCGCGGATCTCCTTGTCGAAGGTGGCCAGGCCCACGCTGTCCTGCTGCTGAAGCACCAGGTAGCTCAAGGCGCCGGCCACGCACTGGGCATACTCGAGCTTCGAGAGCGAAGCCGGGTTGCTCTTGTAGCGCATGCTTTCGCTGGTATCCAGCAGCATGTAGCTGACCAGGTTGGTTTCTTCTTCATATTGCTTCAGGTAGACCTTGTCGGTCTTGGCGAAGACTTTCCAGTCCACGTGGCGCAGATCGTCGCCGGCCACGTACTCGCGGTGCTCGGCAAACTCGATCGAGAAGCCGTGGTACGGGCTGCGGTGTACGCCGGAGACGTAGCCTTCGACAATCAGCCGCGCCCGCAACTCCAGCCCATGCAGGCTAGCCAGCGTCTGCGGATTTAAATACTTCTGGTAGTTGTCCACGATCGTTTGCCAGG